>NZ_DDGR01000027.1:334097-392493 GCF_002337775.1 Sphingobacterium sp. UBA1897 | reverse complement strand
AGTAGTTACTTGTCATAACTAATTTTATATGTTATCTGACTGTTGGGAAGTATACTGGTAGTGGCTAAAGATATAGCTATCAGAATTACATGTTATACAGCTATTTTCCACTATTATTAAGTTTTATGAGCAGATATCCCTGTCCCAGCTGCTGTCTCGATAACTTACAGATGGGAGAAAATCTCCCTTTCTAGGTATATCATTCGTATTTCTACGAGATATTATCTAATTTAGTTGTTATTGCATTATATGATGATAAAAGTAAAACAGGTATTGGTTTTTGGTTTTTTAATCGTATTCTTTTTGAGGAATAATCGATTAAATGCGCAAAATAAGTCTTTGGATGATGGTGTGCTACGAATATTGGCCATCGGTAATAGTTTCTCGGAAGATGCTATTGAACAGAATTTATATGAATTGGCGAAAGCCGGCAAGAAAAAGATAGTGATCGGCAATCTCTATATTGGGGGAGCTCCTCTAAGTTTACATGTAAGTAACGCAAAAGATGATAAGCCAGCTTATCGCTACCGGAAAATAAATCTTGACGGGCAAATGTCCGAGAAAGCAAATGAGCGCTTATCTGAAGCGCTTATCGATGAGGCTTGGGATTATATTAGCTTTCAGCAAGCAAGTCCGCTATCAGGAGATTATGATTCGTATGCGAAGGATCTGCCACCTTTATATGATTATGTAACAAAACATATTCTATTTCCTGAAACTAAGTATATATTGCATCAAACTTGGGCATATCAGAACGGTTCATCGCATGAAGGTTTTGTTCGTTATAACCGTAGCCAAGATAGTATGTATAGGGCTATTGCCAATACTTCGCAAGAGGTGTTTAACTGGGGTAATTTCGATCTGTTGATTCCTTCGGGTACAGCTGTTCAGAATGCACGTTCGAGTTTTGTGGGGGATAATTTTACACGTGATGGTTATCACCTAAATCTGAACTATGGACGTTTCGTTGCTGCCTGTACCTGGTATGAGGCGTTATTCCATGAAAATATACTGAACAATACATTTTTACCGCTCAAAGTAACCTATGTAGAGGGAGAAATTGCGCGAGCAGCAGCACATAAGGCAGTGGAATTCCCCTATGCTGTTACCGTATTAAAAGATTTTCAATTAATGAACTAGTATTTATATGAGTATCAAAAAGAGCTATTTGATCGAATTGGATCACGAAACAAAAAATACCAAACGTATTCTAGATCGGATACCGGACGATAAATTGGATTGGCGCCCGCACGAAAAATCGATGAGTTTGGGCGAATTGGCTGCTCATGTTGTCGAGTTACATAACTGGGTACACAAGGCAATACCAAAGGACGTATTTGATTTTAAAGTAGATTATAAGCCTCTCAAAGTATCCTCTGTCGAAGAGTTGAAAACAATCCTCACTCTTGGACTGGAAGAGAACAAGGCAACACTAGCGGATATCGCCGAATTGGATTGGTTTAATGAATGGGTGCTTAAAGCTGGGGACCATGAGATTGCCCGTTTGCCACGAGCGGGAGCGATACGTTTTATTGTCAATAATCATATCGTTCATCATCGTGGTCAGTTGACTGTTTATTTGCGATTATTGGATATTGCTGTACCGGGCTTATATGGACCGTCGGCAGACGAAGCAATGTCTAGTTAATGTTGTCATCTAATTATTAGGTATAAAAAAAAGGGAATCAAATTTGATTCCCTTTTTTTTATATGCTCGATGGTCTAATTATTTAGCCAATTCTTCTGCGATTGCTTTTCCAATTTCAGCTGGAGATTCAACAACACGAATACCACACTCACGCATGATTTTCATTTTTGCAGCAGCAGTGTCATCTGCACCACCTACAATTGCACCAGCGTGTCCCATACGACGTCCTGGAGGCGCTGTTTGACCTGCGATAAATCCAACAACAGGTTTAGTACCGTGTTCTTTGATCCAACGAGCAGCTTCAGCTTCCATTCCACCACCAATTTCACCGATCATGATGATCGCTTCAGTTTCAGGGTCATTCATTAATAATTCAACAGCTTCTTTCGTTGTTGTACCAATGATAGGGTCACCACCAATTCCGATTGCTGTTGTGATACCTAATCCTGCTTTTACAGTTTGATCTACGGCTTCGTAAGTTAAAGTTCCTGATTTAGAAACAACACCTACATTACCTTTTTTGAAGATAAATCCTGGCATGATACCGATTTTAGCTTCGCCTGCAGTGATGATACCTGGGCAGTTAGGACCGATCAAACGAGAGTTTTTGTCGCTCAAGTAAGATTTTACTTGGATCATATCTTTTGTTGGGATACCTTCTGTAATACAAACAATCACTTCGATACCAGCAGCGGCAGCTTCCATGATCGCATCTGCAGCAAATGCTGGAGGTACAAAAATAATAGAAACATTAGCTCCTGTAGTGTCAACTGCATCTTGCACAGTATTGAATACAGGACGGTCTAAGTGTTGTTGACCACCTTTACCAGGAGTAACACCACCAACTACATTTGTTCCGTACTCAATCATTTGAGTAGCATGGTAAGTACCTTCGTTTCCAGTGAAACCTTGAACGATTACTTTTGAATCTTTATTAACTAATACACTCATTTCTTCTTTAAATTTTGCACACAAATCTACTATTTTGCTTTCTAAAATGGAAGCAATGTGAATAGGAATGTGACCTTTATTGATAAATTTTTAATTGAAATTGCGTTTTTGGATAAAATCCCAAAGAATAATGCCAATTGCGACAGATACATTTAAGGAATGTTTGGTTCCGTATTGGGGGATTTCGATGCAGGTATCAATTTTTTCCATGACATCTTCATCTACTCCATTGACCTCATTTCCAAAAATCAATGCATACTTTTTGTCATTTTCTGGTTCAAACTGATGTAACATAACACTATCATCTGCTTGCTCGATGGCAATAATGACATAACCTTCTGACCGAAGCTGATCAACAACAGCTGTGGTATCTTTGTGGTATTCCCAAGCAACTGATTGAGTAGCCCCGAGGGCGGTCTTTTCGATTTCGCGATGGGGAGGTGTGCCCGTAATGCCACACAAGTATATTTTTTCAATAGCAAATCCGTCTGCAGTACGGAAGGCCGAGCCTACATTATGCATGCTCCGTACATTGTCCATAACGATTGTGATAGGAGTTTTTTCTTGTTTTTTAAACGATTCAACATCTGTACGTTGAAGTTCATCCATCGATAATTTTTGCATGTCGCAAATATACTAAACCTAAAAAATAAAATAGATTTTGAATATTGAAAATAAGGTGTTATTTTTGCAGTCCGAATTACAAGAAAAAATTGAATAAAAATTAGCTAAAAAAAATGGCAAATCATAAATCAGCGATCAAAAGAATTAGAGCAAACGCTACTAAACGTTTAAGAAACCGTTACCAAGCAAAAACTACACGTAACGCAATCAAAAAATTACGTCACACTACTTCTGCAGAAGAAGCAAAAACATTGTTACCACGCGTAATTTCTATGCTTGATCGTTTGGCAAAGAAAAATGTGATCCACAAGAAAAAAGCTTCTAACAACAAATCTAAGTTAACAAAATTTGTTAACGGTTTAGCGTAAGCTTTTCGTATAGATATAGAGGGGTACAGCTCGCTGTATCCCTTTTCTTTATGTTATATACTTTGGATTTCTCTTTCCAAGCGAATGGTAAATAAAAAAGCATCGATATTCGATGCTTTTTTATTTTAAAACTGACTTGGAGTGTTTTTTATTGTTGCAAATTTGGAAGTAGCTCCGCGATGACCTTTTTCAATTTGTTGGGATCTTTCATGTAAGGTTCTAAATCGTAAAGTTCCACTTTTTTAAAGTCAATGGGATGACTCTCACTCTGCAGTGAAATAGTCCCCTTACTTAAAAGCTGACCATCCTTTTTCACTTTAGGATCGAAACCACTTACATTGCCGCCACCAATTTGGGGTTTATTATACTGTAATACGACCTTGTTTTCAAGGATATGCTGCACAAGTGAGTCTCCCAATACTAAGAAATCAGCAGTTACCCATTGATCTCCAGCATAGGTTTTTGATGTTGAGCTGATGCAATGTGGTGTAAATAGCTTATTGTCGATTACAACGTTTGTGCCTGGTGTACAAAGGTTACTTGTGGTCCGTTCGTCCTTGCCATTTCCACCCAACAGTTGCCCTTCGATCGATATTGGAAAGTCTTGATCCACCCCCATGGTATTAGGATCCTGTCCATGTAGCATGGCTCCGCTATTACGCCAGGCCCAACCTTCTCCACCATTTACCTGTTCACCAACAAATCTGTAAGTGACGCGCAATAAATAAGCTGAGAATTCTTTATTGTAGAATAGATGGCCATACTGAAAATTAAAATTATCATAACCATCATATCTTACTTTGAGTAAACCGTCTTCTACACGAAATGTATTTTTATAATTATCCCCAACTTTGTGGTTTCTGATTTTTGGGGTCCAGTTCTTCAAATCTTTCCCATTAAATAACTGAATGGGTTTGGGTTTCTTATCTTGAGATTTGGCAAATAAAGAAGTGCTGAGCAATAAAATTCCAGCACTATAAATGATATGTTTGAATTTCATCCTGAATTAGGTTTATTGACCTAAATTAGGTAAACATTTTTAAATAAGCAATTCTTTTTGTTTGACATATTCGCTTGGACGGATACCGACGACCTTATTGAATGTGTTACTAAAGGTGGGGAGACTATTGTATCCAACTTTGAGTGCAACTTCATTTACACTTAGTTTTTCGTCTAAAAGGAGCTTAAGAGCAGTCAGCATTCTGAGAATCGTGTAGTACTGGATAAAAGACATATTTAATTCTTTTTGAAATAGTCTGGCTAATGTACGTTCACTAATGTTAAATAATCCGGCAAGTTTTTTAAAGCTGACATTTTCCTCTATATTCTCTTCGAGGTAAGTAACGATATCCTTTAATTTCTGATGATTAGGATAGGGTAAGGCCAATGGAAGCTCATGCAGCGATAATTCCGGCAAGATAAGTTTAAATGCTGTAGCGATACTATATTTAGGTTCTTCGACCGGAAAGATATTGCCATTCCAGCGGTTGGTAAACATAATCAGCTCTATCAAAAGATCATTTACTGGATAGATTCCCATTTTGCTATAGAAAGGTGCGTCATTATTGGTTTTGGGAAAGTACAAATTACGCATAACGACCTCCGGTGTACTTGGATGAATACTATGTTTTATTCCAGCGGGAATCCACAAATAATGTCGGGCAGGTAGAAAATATGATTTTTCCTCTGTCTTAACAAATACGACACCGCCTTCTGTATATAAAAATTGGTCCTTATCGTGGCAATGTTCGGAAATATGATTCTCTGCAATAATGGCGTGGTGACAGTAAATGCTATCTTCAAATGAGTCTACTTCCGTCATATAATAACGGTTGACATATTTAGCATCTGTCGTTATATCTTGTGTATTCATTTTAACCTATAATACTATGTCACAAAGGTAAGACTTTTTTACTAGACCCCACCTTTACTTCTTGAAAGTGAGTGTATGCTTACGTTAAAATGGCAATTAATCGACGAGAGAGTTAGTCTTTACTTACTTTAGTTTTGCCTTTGTTATTGTAAGTTGTTTGTTATCAGTGTGATATATATTATCGATCAGTGTGATATAAAATATTTTTTTATTATGATTTGTTGTATATTTTTGATTTATAGCTAGTTGTGTCTTTTTAGTCTCGTTTGGATAATTTTGTGTCGAATGGTAATAAATATGCAGTTTAAAAAAATGCTAAAATTGTTTGGTTAAGAGGTGGGAAAATATAACAAAGAACTTTACAAATAAGGGAAATATATAGGTTTCAATTTCTTAAGTTTACAATAATGGAATAAAATCAAACTATAACAATATGGCTTACGAAAGAATAAAAGTTCAAAGCTTACATGATAAAGTGATTACAGCGGAAGAAGCTGCTAAGCTATTTCAAAACGGAATGGTCGTTGGATCGAGTGGTTTTACTAAGGCTGGAGACAGTAAGGTTGTGTTACCAGCCTTGGCTGAACGTGCAAAAGTGGATCCATTGAAAATAACCTTGATTACTGGGGCTTCGTTGGGACATGGAACAGACGGTAAATTGGCGGAAGCGGGGGCACTATCCAAGCGGATGCCTTTTCAGGTAGATCGTATTTTACGTAATAAAATTAATGCCGGGGATGTGCTGTTTATTGATCAGCATCTAAGCGAAACAGCCGAATTGCTGCACAATAAGAATTTGCCTCAGGTGGATATTGCTGTTTTGGAAGTAGCAGCAATAGAATCAGACGGAAGTATTGTTCCAACGACTTCTGTGGGAAATTCGGCTACTTTTGCTGCATTGGCTAAGCAGGTTATTTTGGAGGTCAATACTGCGATACCGATGACGATTAAAGGGATACATGATATTTACCAAGCAGAAGATTACCCTCGCCGTAATGTTATTCCGATTGTAGCACCTGAAAATAAAATTGGGCGTAAAACTATTCCTTTGGACGCAAGCAAGGTGGTGGGAATTGTGTTTACGAATGAGCTTGATAGCCCAGCCGATATTGCTGAACCGGATACCAAAACTACAGCGATAGCGAAGCATATTTTACAGTTTTTCGAAAATGAGGTAGAGCTAGGTCATTTGTCAGAAAGCTTGATGCCCCTCCAAGCGGGTATTGGAAAAGTAGCTAACGCTGTTCTAACTGGATTTATACATAGTAAGTTCCGTAATCTAACGATGTTTTCTGAAGTGTTGCAAGATAGTACCTTTGACCTTATCGATGCTGGAAAACTGGATTTTGCTTCTGCTTCTTCAATTACTGTTTCGGAAGAGTGTTATTCAAGAGTGTTCGATCATTTGGATCGATACCGCGATAAAATTGTATTGCGCCCACAGAACATTTCCAATACACCTGGACTGATCAAACGTTTGGGAATTATAGCAATTAATACAGCCATAGAGTTTGATATTTATGGAAACGTAAATTCTACCCATACTTCGGGAACAAATATCATGAATGGTATCGGTGGATCGGGTGACTTTGCACGTAATGCTTATTTGAGCATCTTTGTTACACAGGCAGCCTCTAAAGGGGATGCAATTTCTCATATTGTTCCTATGGTTTCTCACGTAGATCATACCGAACATGATGTCGATATTTTGGTAACAGATTATGGTTTGGCAGATTTGCGTGGTTTAGCGCCTCGTGAGCGAGCGAAAGTAATTATTGAGAACTGCGTACATCCCGATTATAGGGAGCAGCTATCAGACTATTATAACCGCGCTTGTGAAAGGGGAGGGCATACACCACATTTGTTAGAAGAGGCTTTTAGCTGGCATATTAATCTTCGTGAAAAAGGAACAATGAAAAAAGATCACTAACCGAGGGCGCGCGGTTACATATAGATTAAATGTATAAAGAAAGGCGAGGCTTAATGGTAGACTTCGCCTTTCTTGATGTATAACTATCACAAAGAAAATCACGTATTCATTTTATTGGTTACAATGAGCCATTGTGGCTTCCTATTGGATCTGTTTAGCCCCCAATTTGTGGCGATTGAGACCAATCGTAATTTTTGTCCGAAACCATTGTTTGGTTTCTGGCGATTCAATAACTTTACTGTAGCAAGCAACTAGCTTAGGGTGAAACTTTGCGATTGTTTTGGCCCCCCAGCCGATTCCTTTCTTCACGTGGAAATCTGTCGTGTTTGACAATGAAATCAGCAGCTTCAACAAAATGTCTACGAATGTGGCTGGTAGTCCCTTTTTTACAGCATAGTGCGTAGCTACACCAATGGTACGAACAATCCATTTATCAGGATGATGAGCTAATTCTTCTAATAATGGTATTGTCTTTTTAGGTGAAGTCAACAGCGCATGACCAAGTACGCGTTCGCCGATGATATCACAGACGTACCATTGATTGCCCATGGTTATATAGGTGCAGGCTTTATGGATGGATTCTTCAAAGTGTTCGGGGAGACGTTGCTGAAGAATTATTCCCGTTAAAACATAACTTCCCATTTCTGTTGTGGCAATGAGACGATCCGTCAAGTGTAACTGTTCGGCCTCAGGCACGAATAGCATAATTTCCCTGGCCGCAAACTCCAGAAGTGGAAATCGAACTTTCTTTTTCAGTAAACACTCTTTTAAGCTTAATATAAGGCATTCAATACCGGATTGCCGTTCTTGCTGTTTCGCAGCCGCGACAATTTCTCGGATCTGTACTTTACTGGTAATTTGGTCCATAGCGCTGCTCGAATCCCTATTGTTGATCTTTATAAATATTCCAATAATTAAAGTCTGTCATTGGGGCATCCGTAATTCCAATAGCTCGACCCATTGTAACGATTTGTCCCCTATGATATGTTCCGTGGAGGATCAGCTGTTGTATGTATTCATACTTCGTGAAATCGCATTGAAACCATGGTGATTCCACTTTGATATTTTTTTCAAGATCTAGCTCCGATAGCTTGTTTATATAATCCACAAGTTGGACTGAACTTCTTCTTAGCGCTTCAAATATTTCTTCTTTTGTGGTTCGCTTTTTTTCAAAATCGAAATCATTGCTTTCTGAAATGTGGCTCCACCAATATTCCTGTGTCTGCAAGATGTGGTTTAAGGTTTTCAAAATGGTCGGGAAGCTTGAAGGTACCTCCTGGTTAAGTTGGTCGTCCGATTTATCAGCCAGCCAATTGATGTATTTATTGACAACCCAGTCGTTATACTCGGCACTTTTTGTAATTAAGGTCTTTAAACTCATAATTTCAATCTATAGTATGGTTTTTAATGAAATATTTACTAAATATAAATCCTTTTTGGAAAGAATTTATATTAAATTTCATAGCAGATAGACTGTTTGATAAGCTGCTTTGGAAGTTTTCATTTTTGTAAAATTGAGGCAGGTATAGCCCTGTACGCTAAGCGTAACTTCTTTGCAATAAATAAAAAGTGTTGTTCATATTTTTTATATTTATTTTGCAATAGCAGAATGGTTTAGCATTTGTCGAATGCGCAAGATACCGATAGAAGATTTGACAGCCGCTTGAGCTTGTTGGATTAACCAATTATAATAAATATGATAAAAGCAACGCATTGTATTCTTTCTCTACTAGCCATGTTGTTTATGAACATGGGAAACGCCCAAGTTAATAATTTAAAGGAATCCAAAAAGGATTTTGATGAACGGATGCATTGGTTTAGGGAAGCAAAATATGGAATGTTTATTCATTTTGGGCTTTATAGTCAACTTGGAGGGATATATAAAGGGAATTCAACGAAAGGATATGCCGAGTGGATACAATCGGAAATGAATATTCCGAAGGCAGCCTATTCGGAGCTGATTAACACATGGAACCCTAAGGACTTCAATGCAGATCGTATTGTTCAATTGGCTAAGGATGCTGGAATGAAGTATATTGTCCTGACGACCAAACACCATGAGGGCTTTTGTCTGTGGGATTCCCCCTACACAGATTATGATATAGCTTCGACCCCAATGAAAGGAAGAGATCTCGTGCGGGAGTTGTCCACAGCTTGTAAGAAAGCTGGGATTAGATTTGGTACCTACTACAGTATTATCGATTGGCATCACGATTCGCAATATGTCGATCCCAATGGTAAAGGCGATTGGGGCCAGATCCTCATCAAGCCAGAACAGAAAGCTGCTTATATTCAATACATGAAAAATCAATTGAAAGAATTGGTTGTAAAGTATGATACCGACATCCTTTGGTTTGATGGGGACTGGGTGAACTGGTGGGATATGGCGGCAGGGGAAGATCTTTATCAATATCTACGCAAATTGAAGCCCTCTCTTATCATTAATAACCGCGTAGCAAAGCGTGATCAATTTAAGCGAGATTTTGGAACGCCTGAACAAGAACATCCTGGAGCATTACTGGATTACGATTGGGAAGCCTGCTATACCCTGAACAATTCTTGGGGATATAAAAAATCAGATAATAATTGGAAATCTCCCACAGAAGTAAATACTAAGCTACGAGAGATAAATGAAAAAGGTGGAAATTTGCTGCTCAATATTGGACCTGATGCTAACGGAAACGTGCCGGTTGCTAGTAAAGAAATTTTGTTGAAAGCAGCCGCAGAGCGCAAAAAGAACTAATCTAAGCAATATTCGCTGTTTATTGACTCATGGCAAATGTTTTTGGAAAAAAGAGTGTTATTTAATCTTACTTATCAACAAATATGAAAACAAAGATCATTTTAGTTATGGTTTTGATAACCATGCTGTTGGGGTTTCAGTGCAATGTAAAGGCAGATCCACCTTTTCATAAAAAAGGGATGATCAAGGTATCGATCTTTTATCGTAATGGACCTGGAAAGACATTTGATTGGGATTATTATCTCCCTAAACATATTGCGCTTGTCAAAAAAGTTTACGGTAAAGCACTGAAAGGCGTAACCATTGATAAAGGGCTTTCGGGACGTAGCTCAGCAGAAGGTCCGATCTTTTTGGCCATTTGCCATTTGTATTTTGATTCTGTTGCAGCCTATCAGGATCCTTTAAAAGAAAATGGGAAAAAGTTTGCCGAAGATTTTCCAAAGTACACGAATATTACGCCAGAGGTACAGATCAGTGAAGTGATTCAATAGACCCTTCGTTAATTAGGCGAAATACTATTGTTTTGTGAAATATAAATCTGATTGAATGAAACACGAACTGAAAAAGTCGTTTGTGCATAGCAAACGACTTTATTTTTATGGACTTATAGACCTAACTATATAGCAGGTTTATAGTCGATGTAATCTAGCTAAAACTATATGAACGATTAAAATTATGAAGATATCTTGTATGCTATTTCCTAAATTATTATTTATTGGCCTTACCGGTGTCACTTCGCTTAGTGTGCATGGGCAACAGGCTGGCTCGGTCAAACGTATTTATGTCAGTACAAAAGGAAGTGATAGAAACCAAGGAACTATGGCCAGTCCCTATGCCACAGCTGAAGCCGCATTGCGATCGGTAGAAAAACAGAAGCAAGGGAAAAATACACCAGGCATCGAAATCATCTTTATGGCAGGCACCTATCAGCTGGATAAACCGATTGAATTGTCTGCTGGGATATCGGGTACAAGAAGGCAACCCTTGCGGATTAAAGCTGAGGATGGAGCACAAGTTACGCTGAGTGGTGCCAAATCGCTTAACCTCAAATGGAAACAGGGCGATCATGGTATTTGGGAGGCTAAGGTCCCAAGAGGATTAAACTTCCAAAGTCTATATGCTAATGATAAGCATCTTGTCCGAGCACGTTATCCAAACTACGACCCCACTGTCTTGCCATTTCAAGGCTATGCTGCAGATGCATTAAGTCCCGAACGTGTTGCAACCTGGAAAAACCCTAAGGGGGGAATTGTACATGCTTTGCATGCTGGTCGCTGGGGAGGATTCCATTATAAGATTACCGGAAAAGATGGCTTATCAACAGTTACACTTGAAGGTGGACAGCAAAATAATCGTCCCAGCAAAATGCACGAGACCTATCGCTTTGTAGAAAATATCTTTGAAGAACTCGATACCTTTCAGGAGTGGTATTTGGATGAGGAGAAGGCACTCTTGTATTATATGCCTGCTAAAGGAGTTGATCCCAACCAGCTGAAGTTTGTAGCGCCACAATTGGAAAATCTAATCTATCTTTCAGGTTCATCTTCCAGACCAGTGCATGATATTGAGGTTAGTGGCCTTCGCTTCATGTATACTGCTCCTACCTTTATGAAAACAAGCGAACCACTCTTACGTAGTGATTGGACGATCTATCGACAGGGAGCCGTAAAGATTGAAGGTGCGGAAAACTGTATCTTCCGCGCGAATGATTTTATCGCTTTGGGTGGCAATGCAATATTTGTTAATAATTACAATCGCGGGGTCAAAATCGAAGGCAACCGGATTGAACAGATCGGTGCCGGAGCGATCAATTTTGTAGGAGATCCAGCAGCAGTACGCTCACCGGAATTTCGATATGAAAAATTTGTTCCGTTTGACCAAATGGATACCATCAAAGGGCCAAAAACCGATAATTATCCTATGGACTGTGAGGCGAGTGACAATCTGATTCATAACATTGGATTGATCGAAAAACAAGTAGCAGGTGTACAGGTCTCTATGGCTGAATCTTTACGAATTTTGCATAATACCATTTACAATGTGCCTCGAGCAGGTATTAATGTAGGTGATGGAACCTGGGGCGGTCATGAGATAGCTTACAATGATGTTTTTAATACAGTCCTGGAAACCAGTGATCATGGAGCCTTCAACTCATGGGGGCGCGACCGATTTTGGCATCCCAATCGAAAGGAGATGGATGAACTGACGGGGAAACATCCCAATTTAATATTGCTGGATGCAGTCAAAACAACTAAAATTCATGATAATAGATTTCGCTGTGATCACGGTTGGGATATTGATTTGGACGACGGATCGTCCAACTATGAAATTTACAACAATCTTTGTTTAAGTGGGGGACTAAAACTAAGAGAAGGATTTTATCGCAAAGTGTATAACAATGTGATGATCAACAATGGTTTTCATCCACATGTCTGGTTTCAGAATAGTCACGATGTATTCCGTAATAATATTGTGATGGAGTCCCATCAGGATATACAGGTCAAGTATTGGGGGGAAGAGGTAGACCATAATATCTACGGAAGGCAGGATGACCTAGACAAGGATCGGGCGAAAGGCATAGAAAAACATGGTCGTGTTATTCAATTGAACTTTACGAATCCTGCAGATGGCGATTTCCGATTGAAGAACTGGAAAGATCAGGATTTTAAAAATTTTGACATGCTGCATTTCGGGGTTATGAGTAAAAGACTTAAAACTCTTGCCGCTAGTCCTGAAATACCTCAGTTGATCCAATCCGAAGCAGAGGAACAGGGGAGCAGATGGGCCTGGAAGTCGGGCTTATTTAAATCAGTGGAGACTTTGGGAGAGCAGTCGGCTGCGGGCCTACCCTCGATAAACGGCGTGCTGCTACTTCAGTTGGATGAAAAAGGCAATCTTTATAAAAGCGGTTT
The DNA here is from genome assembly GCF_002337775.1 of Sphingobacterium sp. UBA1897. Lineage (NCBI taxonomy): Bacteria > Pseudomonadati > Bacteroidota > Sphingobacteriia > Sphingobacteriales > Sphingobacteriaceae > Sphingobacterium > Sphingobacterium sp. UBA1897. Next base: position 379,444 of record NZ_DDGR01000027.1, on the reverse strand, counting down.
GCGTGTCGGTGATGTTGTGTTGAATTACCAGGGCGAGAAAATAGATCAATTAATAGACTTGCAACAAGCGATTAAAAAGCATGTACACGCAGACCAGCCGAAGGTGTTAATTTTTAGAAACCAACAGCAGCAGGAATTAACGCTGCAGCTGTAGCAAATAGTTTTTATTTCCATTAGGACTATTGAGCATCTTGGTCGTCATTATAACAGTGTGTTATCATTTAATGGAGTAGACACATGATATTAAATTCTTATTCGTATTAATTGATGTATAAGGCTGTACAGCACCCATGTGCTGGCAGCCTTATTGATTTAACTGTGCAATGGATTTAACCACAGGTGATCGCCGAACGATGAGCGAGGAAGTTAAGGTACAACACCGGTATGACAATGAGGGGAGTCTTTGTGGGTATGGGATGGTTGAAACAAGTTTCTTAAACTGGTTTAAGTTTGGACTGTTTTTGTTCTCTTAAATTTGATTTATATCGTTTATACCATATTTATATAATTTATACCATATTTATATAATTTATACCATGTATAATCAACTTTTTGTACGTATAGCTGTATCGACAGCATTTTTGTCTGCTGTTGCAGATCGTTTGGGACTGTGGGGGGCACCGGGGGCATCATATGTTTCCTGGGGAAATTGGGCCAATTTTGTAGCCTACTCAAATACCCTTAATTTTTTTGTGCCTGAATCTTTCGGTAATATACTTGCTATAGGTGCAACATTATTAGAGGTTGTCTTAGCAATCCTATTGCTGATCGGCTATAAACTGCGTTTTACTGCATTCGTTGCCGGGATTCTACTGATCAGCTTTGCAATAGTGATGACCCTCTCGTTAGGAATTAAATCGACCTTCGATTATTCAGTCTGGGTGGGAGCAGCGGCATGTTTTCTTCTGCGTACTGCCGATAATTTTCCCATTAGTATAGACCGCTATATTGAACTTCGAAAAAAGTAAATGGATAGATGATCTTTTCATTTTAGGAATAGATCTCAAAAAAAATAAAAAATGCCGTTAAACGAGTTTGTTTAAGGGCATTTTTAGGATTACATTTCCTTTAAGTTTACCTCTTTTTTTTCGCCGTCTTTGTCGATGGTGACGTGTTTCTCAATATTGGCTTTGTCGACATAAGACGATCTTGCCGTACCGTAATTTGTCGTGGAACCTGTATACCCCCAATAGTTATAATAATTGGTGTAGCCCGATACATAGGAATAGTTGTAAGAATTGGTGAAATCAAAGCTCGCCATAATCACGTATGCACCTGGCATGAGGTCTGCAAATTCGAAATGCCCCTCATCATCATATACTTTTGCTTTTTTAACCGCATAGCCAAAATCAGCGTCTAATGGAACTTCCTGGACCTTTTTCTGTTTTCGGATCTTTTTATTGACTTCAAGCCATTCTTCGTAATAGGCAGAGTTGGCGAATAGCGTAATTTCTGTTCCTTTTGGAGCATATTGCTTTTTTGCAGTATTCACGAGCCCGCCAAGTTTTTTTCCGGAGCTAGATCGTGCGTAAGCCGTCCCGATAATAACACTGTTCCCTTGAGAAATCTGTTGGGCTGCCTGTTCTTTGTTGAATCTATTTTTAATAGGTTGATAGTCCAGTTCTTCGTTTACGGTAATTTCCCACTTTCCGTTTCCCATGGACATTTCCCTTTGCCATAATCGGCGATCTTTCTTATCGATGACATAATTGTAGATGGCTCCGGTACTTTCTTCTAAAAGTGTAACCAGCCAACTGTCGTGCTTACCTGTTTTTGGGGAACCATAACTGTAGCTTTTTACTTCCTTGATGGTATAGTCTTCGACAAAAATGTCGGAATCACTATTGTAATAAAATTGCGGGATGCGCGCTTTATACCCTAGATCTAAAGGTAGAGTTGAAATCAGATGATCTGTCCAGTTAAAATCTACAAAAGGCCTAGTTGGCTGTAAGTTGATTTTTTTTTCCTTTTTAGTTTTCTTCGAATAATAATTACCTGTAATTGTTTCTGCAAAGTTGAGGTTTACTTTTGTTTCCTTGCCATCGCTCAAGTAGCTGATAGGCCGAAGTGTTTTTGCGTCGGCAATCGTCGTGCGGATCGAAGTCCAAGCATTGTCTTTCGGAACATAGGTATTGGTTAAGGTCAGCTGATTGTTGGCCGCTACGATATCGTAGGTCAATGATCCTTGTTTGTCCCAGGTATTATCTTTAACATAATATACCGTATACAGTGATTTCTCCGGTTTGATATAGTTGGTATTGATATCGCTGCTACCAGGGGTGACGGTCTTTTGACATAATCCTACGGCCGGAAGTAAGCCTACTCCCAAAACAAAGGCATATAATTTCATATATGTAAACTATAGTTAATGAAAAACAAGTTGTTTTCTTGTTCGATTTATTTATCTAAGATAATAAAAAAGTTTTTTATTTTTTGCTGGGGATAGCCTCGTCGAATAGGCTTATGCTATAGCGGGAATTTGACGCTGTAACCTTTTGGAGCTTGTTCGGATATTGATGATATACCGATGGAAAAAATAAAACGGAGGTATTTCTACCTCCTTCGTCATGCTCTTTTGAGCACCAGTGATGATTAGAAAACAATCTTTGTGATGACGATCAATAGTTATCTTCAGCTTCTTTTTCTTTGTCAATGATAGAAGAGCGCATCCGGTAGACATTCATTTCACCTAGATGGGTGTAACTTTTTCCACCGTTTTTAAGGATCATTAGCCGGAAAAATTTGGACTTATAGTTTTTATCAAAAGCCAAACTTTGCTCTTCAGCAACATTTGATGTGGGAAGATTATCTTTTGATGTAAAAACTCTGGTCCACTGCTTGCCGTCTGAACTTATTTCTATTCCCCATTGTTTCGGACGTCCGGCTTCATCGCTATTGTTTTGTCTGAAGAAGTATTTTATGGCGCCAATCTCTTCTTCCTGAGGGAAATTGAGTTGGATCCAATGCGGAAGCGGGGCTGTATTTGCTGACCATGCTGTATGCCAATATGTATTTTTATCGCCGTCAAATAAATTCTTTTTTGGGCCCTCGCTGCTCTCCTGTGTATAGGTTTCTACCATATTATCGGTCACCTGTATTTTAGTTAACTCGTTCGGGAAATAGGTCACTTCCGAAGGCCTGACGATTGGCCTAACACTATTGCTGCTTATGATATCTCCGCCAATGCTTGTTTTCTTGTCTTGATTGAACAATTGGACGTTGAAGACATATTCATATTTATTGATCAGCCCATCTATACGCATCGTGTCGGCAAAAGAACTTATATTGATTTTATAGATTTTATCGGGATCTTTTGATCCCGCTTTTTTATATGTAATCTGTCCATAAAGATAATTGTTGTCTGAAGGAAGTTTCCATTTCAGGAGAGTCCCGCCAATACGTGGTTCTGCTTCAACCGAAACCAGTTGTGGTGGTTTGGTCATTTTTATTTCTTCTTTTTTACACGCTATTGCTAAAAAGAGTAGAGCGAATATTCCGATATTGTATTTCATCTTGTGCAATTCATTAAATTAATTAATAACCGGGATTTTGTACCAATTCCTCGTTTTTATTGATCTCTTCCTGTGGTATAGGCATTAAATAATTACGCTGACTAAAACTACGTGGAAAAACGACCGTTGTTATTTTGAAAAACTCTGTATCGGTAGCTCCTTGTATATTCATTCCTTTCGCCTGTTGGTTGAGGTATTGATCGGCGATCATCCAACGTCTTAAATCCCAGAAGCGATGGCCTTCCAAGTAAAGTTCAATGGTACGTTCTTGTCTGACGATGGAACGTAGTGTTGCCTGATTATTTGCGCCGCCAATTGGAGCCCATGCGACATCAATTGTTGGAATGCCCGCACGGACCCGAACGCGGTCAATATATTGTTTGGCAGTATTCAGATCCTGACCATATTCGATTAGCGCTTCCGCGTAGTTCAGATACAGTTCTGCTAGACGTATCACCGGCCATGGATAATTGACGGAGACCTGCAGTCTGCTTTGGTTCAATTCAGGTGCAATACCTTTTTTGTTGAGATATCCTGTTGGAGAGTAGTTATTAGACCGTCCTTGGATACCGCAATTGTCATTTTTCCTAAACTGAACAAGGATTTGATTGGCACTCCCCCTAACCACTTCATAGTAGCTGTTGTGATAGGCAATCCAGGCATTAAAGCGTGGTTCTCTGTTTAGATTTAACGATAATGTATTACCATTTGGCGTATTTGTTACGCCGTATCGTCCATTATAGTCGTAATTGGGATCTTTGTCAATCGGTAAACCATTTTTACTATAAAAGGATTCTATCAGGGTGAGGGTCGGGGATACACCATTATAGGACTCACCTTGTGCGCCACTGAGAAATGGAGTAGATTTATTTTGAAAATCGTAAAGACCTTCCCGACGTGTTTCCGCCCAAATCACTTCCTTGGTATTGGCTTTGTCAATAAAAGTAAGGCGTAAGTCCTTTTCAATAGGATTGGCTGGTAGTGCAGTATTGTAGGTACTGTTTTTATACAGCGAAGCTCCACTTTGTTCAGCTGCATCAATGGCTTCTTTAGCCGCTAGAGCTGCACGACGCCATTTTTCTTTGTCGAAGGTTGTACTGATCAACGCTGTGCCATCCAAGTTTTTGAAATCGGCATAGAAGCTCTGTTTTTCACCTCCACCACCATTAAAGAGCGGTGAAGCTGCGTAAAGCAATACTCTAGCCTTTAGCGCCTTGGCAATAACCGAGGAAGCACGACCCCATTCATCCGCGGCTCGAAGAGCAGGTAACTGTCCAGCTGTCTCATCCAGCTTTTTGATAATAAAATCCACACAAGCATCATAAGTCGAACGTTTGGGATACGCTGAAGAAGGTGCGTTGACATCAAACTCTTGGTCTGCAATAACAACTGGGCCGTACATGCGGACTAATAGGAAATGATAAAAGCCGATCAGGAAGTTGGCTTCAGCTTTATATTGTGCCGCCTCCTGTGGATCTATCCCGGGAACTTTATCTACATTGCGAATTAGGATATAGCATTGTCGTATTCCTTTGTAAAGGTTATCCCAGTAGGAAATGACAGGACTTGAGGCTGTATATTGTCCACGGGGAAATCGGGCAAAGGTTTCATGTTCAAAAGCAGTTGTTACTTCGTCGGAAGTCATCAAATCAATGGAAGAGGTACCTACCCGAGAATTTGGAATCCACGCATAGCAGGAATATAAATAACCTTTGGCTGAATTTGGATCACGAAAGGCGTCTGCTTCCGAAGGACGTTCATCAGGGACGATATCCAAGAATTTACTGCAGGAAGTGGTGGTCAAAAAAGTCGCGCATGCGAATAATGCAAGGTAGCCTATATATTTTCTTTTCATCTGATAAATCATTTTAAAATTCTATTGATAGTTTTAATCTCGAAGTTGTTTTAATTGAAACGAAGTTGGACTCCGAGATTGAATACTTGCTGTGTCGGATATCCCAAACCATTGCCTCCACCTTGTTCAGGATCCCAAAGTTTGAACTTAGAGAAGGTCAATAGATTATAACCACTTAGAAAAATGCGTGCAAATTTGTGCGAATATCCAATCTCAGCACTTCTGAGTTTTAGGAATGCCCCATTTCTCAGCCAATAAGAAGAAGCTTCAGTATTGTTGAGATTGTCCAATTTGCTCAGTCGTGGATAGGCAGCAAATATGTTAGGATTTTCAGGACTCCAGCGGTCCTCGGCTATAAACTGCAATACATTGCGTACACCTTGATTTCCAAATGGATGGAAGCCGCTGATCATAAAAGAAGTTCTATCAACTCCCTGTAGGAGGAAAGAAAAATCAAATTTTTTGTAATTGATGGAAGTACTCAAACCATACACAATTTCAGGTGTTGTTGGATACCCCATTCGAACTCTATCATCGCTATTGATGAGATTTAGACCATCAATATCATTGGTTAGATCTTTATATTTGATGTCTCCCGGAGCGACAAAACCCCCTAGCTGTTGTAATGGACTGTTATCTATTTCGGCCTGATCAATAAATAAGCGTTCAGCAAGATAGCCTAGGTTTGTGCCAATAGAATACCCAATCTGCGAGAGGTTGCGGTATTTGGTAAAGGCTGGCTCATTATTTTTCAGTACGGTATTATGTGCATATGTAAAGGTTCCACGCATAGATATTCCCCAATCTTTTTCACTTTTGTTCCATTCTAGGGAGAAATCAAATCCCCTATTTCTTACCTCACCAACGTTGCCATACACTTTCGTTCCTGCAGTACCAAATACGTTAGGGATTGTTGCCGAACGATCAACGAAAATATTGGTTCTATCTTCCTGGTATAGGTCGAAAACAATATTGAACTTATTGTTAAGGATACCGAGGTCCACACCAATGTTTTTCTTCTCTGCAACTTCCCATGAAATCAATGGGTTTGCAAATTGTAAGTAAGTAGGTCCTGTATAATTCGTATTCTGATCGATACCTGTTGTAAACGATGCTCCGTCCAATTTGAGGTCCGAAAGATAAGGAAAACGTCCTCCGCCAATCTGATCATTACCAACCTTACCCCAGCTCCCTCTAATTTTTAAATTACTGACAGCAGGAAATAAATCTGTGAAGAACTTTTCGTTACTGAGTACATAGCCCAAACCAACGGAAGGGAAGAAGCCAAAGCGACTTCCAGTGGCAAAGTTTTCGGAACCATTGTAGCCAAAGTTGACTTCGGCAAGATATTTATTGGCGAAACCATATGTTGCACGTCCCGTAATGCCCTGGCGTCTACGCGGTAGCGAACTGATTAGATCAGCCGGATTATTGACATTGAAATCCGTGGTATTGTAAAGAAATAAACCTGATACGGTGTGATTACCAAATGTTCTATTGTATTCGATGGAGGGCTGGAAATAGATTTCGCGATCACCGCTAGTGCCCGTTTCGGTTCCCAGGGAAAGATTTTGTGGCTGCCCCACCATGACTAGATCGTAGGTATATCCACCTGCAGGATCGGGTGCATAGCTGTTAATCATGTACTGATTGTAGCCACTGGTTCTTTTTGTTGTTGTGTTGCTCCAGTTTTTAAAGGAAACCAAGGCTTTAAATTCTAGCCCTTTTGTAATGAAATCAAGTTTTTGCGCTCCATCAATTGTAGTCAGTAAGGTACTTTGGAAACCATTTTGATAGCCATTGACCATGCGGGCAAAGGGATTGATAAAACCATTGTTGACTGTACCACCAGCTTTTCCTCCGTATTGAACGTCTCTTCTGTCAATACCAGTAAATGGAAACATAATAGGGAAGTCTACTGGATTGGCATTCATGATGTCGCCAAATACGCTTGGAGCATCTACACCGGCACCGTAGTAGTCACGAAGTTGTGCATTGAGCTTTAAAGCTATTTTGGTGGTTGAAGTAAGGTTGACATTGATATTGTTCTGAAAGCTATACCGTTTGACAGAGACATTATTGTCAAAAGAGTTGAGGTCAAATTTACGTAATAAACCGTTGCTAATGTTGCCGGTTGCACTGAGGAAATAGCCTATTTTGCTGCCACCACCTTGTACATTTAGATTGAGCTCGTTGTTGATGGTATGGGACTTAAACATTTCATTATACCAGTCAACATTAGGATATACATAGGGATCCAAGCCTAATCTTGTGCCGTTTATTTTATCTTGGGAATATAAAATTTCACCAGTACCACGACCTGTAACCGCTTCATTGAACATCTCCATATAACTTACACCATCAACAAATTTTGGTATGGAAGTAGGTCTTGAGATCTGTGATTGTGCACGTGCTGAAATACGCGGTTTATTGAGGTCTTTACCTGTTTTTGTGGTGATAATTAGGACGCCGTTTGCTCCCCTAGTACCAAATACGGCGGTGGCAGTAGCATCTTTAAGGACTGAGAAGCTTTCGATAACTTCTGGTGCCAATGCGTCCAGGTCGCCTTTGGAGATTGCTACACCATCCAATAAGATCAGGGGATTGGTGGCTCCGCTAAATGTCGATACACCACGAATGAAAAAGCTAGCCCCATCTGCACCGGGTTCGCCCGAACGTTGTACTGCGATTACCCCCGAAAGTCTTCCTCCCAATGCATTGGAGAGGTTGGCCGTTGGGATACGTAAGGTTTCTGGTTTTACTGATTCCAATGCTCCCACGACACTGGTTTTTTTCTGTGTTCCGTAACCGACAACAACCACTTCACTTAAGCTCTGATCGGGACTTAGCTGCACATCAATGCGACGTTTGTCGGCAATGGCAATTTCCTGATTGGCGTAGCCGACATAGGAGAATATTAGTGTCGAATTTGTGGGAACCACAAGAATGTATCTTCCATTGCCATCTGTTGTTGTACCGATTGACGGGCTGTCTTTAACCTTGACACTAACACCATAAAGATTGTTTCCATCATTTTTCACTGTACCCACGATCTCAACCTTACCGTTTTTTTGAACGGTGGGGGTGAGAGGCGTTTTTTTTTCTCGGTCCGAAATCACAATGATGCCATTGTCAATTGTAAAGACCAAAGGCTGATGTTCCAATAATTTTTCAAGGGCCTGTTTTAGTGGCTTATTCTGGATATCTATATTTTGAATAGGCCTTACTTTGTCGAGTTGGCTTGTCTTTATGATAAAATCGACATTAGTCTGTTTTCTGATTTCTTGAAATGCTTCGGACAATGTAATCTGCTTGTGTTTAAGGGTAACATTTTGAGCAGAGGAGACATGTGTTAAAAAGATAAATGCTGTTAAGAGGACCGCAACTTTTGTAGATGTGTTGCATAATGATCCGATGTATCGCATAGCTTTAATAAAAAAGACAATGCAATACTTACTACATAAATAATAATGCATATATTTATAAATTGGTTAACTGGTTTGATGTTGAAATGAATTCTTGTTTTCCAAGTAAAAAATTAGTCGAGAGTGCTGGCAGGCATTTTCGGCTATTTTTTTGGAAGAAATGTTTAGGCTGGACTGGTTTCTTTCATAATCAGTGGTTATTAATGTGTGTTATAGTTTATTGCGATATGTACAGTTTATTGTTTCGTATGCTATACTTGATGGAACCGGAAAGCTGAAGTGCTCTTAATACATCGTTTAATCGTTTTTTTCTAGAAATTTGAGCGACATAGGTTTCCTGTGAAATGGGACCTTCAAAAATTACTTCAATGTTATACCAGCGCGAAATTTTACGCATGATTTCCTTTAAGTTGTTATTGGAAAAGTTGAAATCACCATTTTTCCAATCTAATACTTGATCCAGGTTTATTGATCTTACTGCGATATTTTGATCCGTTAACGTAGATTGTTGACCCGGTTTTAGTATGGTTGTATTATTTTTGCAACTTACTCTTACAGATCCTTCTGCAAGTGATGTCTGTGTGGAAGATTCATCATCGTAGGCATTGATATTGAATTTAGTCCCTAAGACTTCGACCTTTTGAAGCGAAGTTTCGACAATAAATGGTTTTTGTTTATTTTTTGAGACTTCAAAATAGGCTTCACCCGTTAGTTCTACACGGCGTTCTGAGGCTGAAAATGCACTTGGATATTTGAGACTGGAATTTGAGTTCAGCCAAACTTTTGTGCCATCAGAAAGGGTTATCTGAAATTGTCCGCCCTTTGGTACATTCAAAAGATTCATGGCGATGCGTACATCGGTATTTCCCTCAATTTTATAATTAATTCCGCCTTTTTCTGTTTTTTCAATTGTTGTGCCGAGCTCTTCCGTTAATTTTCCATTCGCAACATCCTCCAGTACGATCGTTTTACCAGAAGAAAGCACAAGTGTTGCTTTATCGCGACCAGGTTCGATGATGGTAGCTGTATGATCATTATATGTGCTGCGGTTAAGAAATAAATACGAGATAGAGATAATCAGTATGATGGCAGCTGCAACGCCTGTAGTTTTATACCATGTAGGACTTTTGAAATTTTGTGGTTCCGTGTCAAGATCAATTTTACCAAAAACACGGTCTAAAATCATCTTGTCTATAAGTTCTTCCTTATCCCGAGATTCAAGTTGGTTCTCGATCATCTGTTCAAGCGCCTCCTTGTTATTCGTATCCTGAAAATATTGAAATAGCTCCGCCGTCTCTTCTCTTGAAGCGTGGTTATTGAGATATCTTTCAAATAATAGTTTTATATGTTTTGAATCTTTCACTGAGTAGCTATTTATATATAATACGGAAAATTAGAGCCTGTCCTCTGCTCTGATTTTAAAAAAAAGTAAAAAAAATTAAAAGTGTTTAAAAAGGGCTGTTTGAATACCTATGGGAGTGACCTGTTTGTCGATAGAAACAGCGAGTGTCTTATTTTTGATTTAATACGGCACTGATAAGAGCAATTAACAGGGACGGTGTAATTTCCTTGCTCAAACAGAAGCTCTGAATCTGTTTTGTAGCCTTCACGATATGGTCACTGATCGTAGAAGTGGAGATACCTAAGGAACTACTGACCTCCTCATAGGTTTTCCCCTCTATTTTGCATAAGGTATAAATGAGTTTGCGTTTTGGAGATAAGTTTTCAATGGCTTGATTGACAATTTTTTTAGACTCTTTGTACGCATATTCCTCCTCAATGTGGGAATAGTCTGATGTTGAAATGGAAATAATCAACTCTTTTAGATTTCGATTTTTGATCTCTTTATGAAAGAAATCATACACGAGGTGTTTAGCAATAGTGAAGAGATAAGACTGAAAGGACTTGTCGGGGTCTATTTCACCGCGCCTCTCCCATAATTTCTGAAATACATCCTGAAGGATTTCTTCTGCACAGGCAGGTATTTTGACTAGGTTAAGTATATGACGGTAAAGTCTAGGGCTATAGCGATAGTAGAGCACCTCAAATGCCTTATGATTGCTTGACTTAAGAGCGAGCAGTAAGGCCAACTCATCATTTTTACATGCCTCCATAATTTAAACTTGTATTTAAAACCAAATTCCTCCTGATCAGAATTTAATAATTGGGTATCATACCGTATAGTAGCAGTATTATCTTAATGATAGCAGATGAATACAACAAGTATATTAGAAGTATATTGTTGGTATACTACTGGTACTCTTCTACAATGTTACCGATTTGTTATTTGGTTTTTATACAATTTTTTTACGCAAACGATTGCTTTAAAAATAAACTATAGTAGAATTTATCGTTTTTTAAACCCGAATCCAATCCTTAATTATATTTTGGAAAATACTGATGTTTGTTTTTAACTTGATTTTAGATTATATCACTATCTATAAGAAGAGTTGGTACATTAAATTTTGAATGATCTAAACAACATTCTGGTTTATAGGTGAGTAATTGTGAGGGGGAGACATATCGCAATAAGAGGAATTGTATTCCTCTTATTGTATTCCGAAAAATTCTGCTATCTATTTTTTATTTACAGATTTTACTTCTACTTCGGGTTTCATTTTTAGAACGATCCTTACGGGTGTTTCCTCCTTAACTTGAATATCTTTTTGATCTTGATTTGAACTTACATTGGCATTGGCGGAAAGATTGATCCGCTTTGGTTGACGCAATTGAATATCTTCGACCCTTACTTCCTCAATTTTAGGTACTACTTGCACTTCTTCAATTATCGCTGAAGTTTTTTTTGATGGGGTAGATTTTTTTTTAGGTTCCGGAAATCTGACCTCTTCAACACTTACTTCCTCGATTATTTTGGATGATTTTTGAGGTGGGGCAGGTCTTTTTCGAGGTTCCGGGAAACGTACATTACCTTCTTGTTGGGAAGAAGACCTGCGCTGGGATATCATTGGCGGAACCATTTCTTTTGTCGGTGATTTGGGAGATCTTCCACTATTTTTAGGAGCGGCCGGTTGCTTTGATGCAGGCGGCGTTATTGCGGTGTTGGCAGCCGCTGCTTTTTTTGTCGTGGTCGGCGTTGTTTTCTGTGCTTCCACATGTGTTGAAAACAACGTAGATATCGCTACTGTCAGTAATAAAGTAAGCCCGGGCATTAGCAAGAGTTTACTTCGGGTTGTTCTTTTTTGTAACATAATTAATCGTTTTTTTGTTGTTAAGAAATTAAAATTACTGGCCGGTAATGTGTTTATATCAGGGGTGGACATGCTCCACTCGATAATCAAATGTTGGTATCTTAACTTTTCATGAATCTTGACTACGACATCATCTGCAAGGTATTCATGAGTTTGTCGGATCGATTTCTGAATGAGATAAATGAAGGGATTGAACCACAAAAATATACCCAAAATCTGTATGAAAAGTACATCCATCGAATGGCGTTGATTGGCATGGGCCCGTTCGTGAGTTATAATTGACTGATCAATACCGCCCTGTTGATAGGCATCTTTGGGAACATAAATTTTTTGAAAAAAGGAAAAGGGTGTTTTTAAACCATGTATACAATAAATGGATTGTTCATGGGTTGGTGTGGCACTTCGGATATAATATAGGAATTTGCGGTATAACCATACTTGTTTCAGAAGTAATGCAATGGTGACAATTACATACATCAGCAGAGCGACATCGTACCAATCGACGTAATAATTATTGAAGAGTGCTGAATCTGTTGCGGGCTGTTTAATGATCGGCCCCGCAGGGGTAACATCACTGTTTCTGTCGTTCAGGAAGTTGAAAACATCAAATGGGACAACGATTTGCAACAATGGAATGACGACAGATAGGGGGATAATCCCGAGTAAATAAAAACGGTTGAATAGCAGTAGTTTTTGGTTGCGTAGTATTGACCAATAAATAAGATAGAGTAAACCCGAACAGGCTATCAGTTTTCCAATATATAGCATCATGTCTCTTTGTTTTTAATTTCGGAATCAATTATATTTTTCAGTTCCTCCAATTGCTCTTTGCTCAGCTGAGATTGTTTAGTGAAAAAAGAAGCAAATTTTAATGCTGAATTGTCGAAGTAGCTTTCTACGATATCATTTACATGTGCTAAATAATAGCTGTCTTTATCAATTAGTGGATAATACTCTCTCGAATTTCCATAAAGCACATAAGATATCGCTCCCTTTTCAGTCATTCTCTTCAATAATGTAGCAACAGTTGTTGGCGCCGGTTTAGGTTCAGAATACGCTTCCATAAGATCTTTCATAAAAGCTTTTTTCATGTCCCAGATGTAGCCCATCAATTGTTCTTCCGTAGCTGATAATTTATTCATACTACAAATATAGAATATATTCTACATGATGTAGAATTGAAATATGTTAAATAATTTATTCTGATTTATTTTGTTGATTTACAGGTGTTTATTTTTTTGAGAATGAGGATAATTTTCACCGTAAAATTAGTTGCTGTTCCCAGATATAACCGATAAGCTTATACAAATAATAGGGGAACTGAATATGTCCGTATATTGTTTTAACTAATGGATCTGTCGTTTGATATTGAAGTACTTCGATCCCAGGTTTAGATGATTAGACAAGGACTAAGTGGTATAAATAAAACAAAATAGAATCTATCGCTATTATATATGATGTTGGGTGCGTAGTGAGAGACCGTTTAGAAAAACTTTGGATAAATAATGGCAAAACTTTTTTTAGTCCGGCATGGACAGTCGCAATGGAATTTAGAAAATCGCTTTACGGGATGGCAAGATGTGGATATTACTGAATTGGGACAAGAGGAAGCTCGACAGGCAGGACTGGCTTTGGCAAATGAACCAATTGATATAGCGTATACCTCAACACTTATAAGAGCGCAGCATACGTTAAGGATTATTTTGCATGAAATGGGCGATCCTCACATCCCCATTGTTATAGACGCTGCTTTGAATGAACGAGGTTATGGAAAGCTTGAGGGCTTGAATAAGGCCGAAACAGCCGAAAAATATGGTGCTGAACAGGTGCATATCTGGCGCAGATCTTTTGATGTGCCTCCGCCTGGAGGTGAGAGCCTTAAAGATACATACGAACGTGTTATTCCATATTATGAACGTTTTATAGCACCCAAACTGAAAGAAGGTAAAAATGTACTCATTGTTGCGCACGGCAATAGCCTAAGGGCGCTGATTATGTTTTTGGAACATCTTTCTCCGGAACAGATATTGGAACGGGAGATTGCTACCGGGCAACCGATCAAGTATCAAATTGAAGAATAAACGCTCAATTTTTACAAATTGATAGTTGAACTGTAGAGACTGATAATTTATCGTATTTCTATAGATTCTCCGGGTTTAGCATTTTAAAGATTTACTTGTTTTTGTTAGTTGTATCTAACAATTGTTTTCTTAACAAAGAGAAATAACAGTAGATTTCATTTCAAAAAATAACATTTTGATCTCATTCTCTCCTAGTTTAGGCGATAAGGCGTACAAGTAGTGTTGCGGTGACTTTGCTGCTTAGGACTTCTATTGGCCTGTCTTTGTATTCCACTGTGATGCTAGCATCGAACGGTTCTATTGATTTGATTGTTAAAGTCGTACCGAGCTCGAGATTTTTCGCTGTCAAATATTGTAAAAGCTCCTTAGAAGATGGCTGAACCGCCATTAATGTAACTATATCACCTACTTTACAACTATTTAGAAACACATAGTTTTCCAAAGGCATAACCCCATTAGAATCGGGAATTGGCGACCCGTGGGGATCTACCGTCGGATAACCCAATAACTCATCCATTTTACTGAAAAATTCGGGCGAATGTATATGCTCAATCTGTTCAGCAATCTGATGGACTTCATCCCAGGCAAACCCCATTTTCTCAACCAGATACATTTCAGTAAGTCGATGTTTCCGGATAATAAGGGCGGCTTCTTTCTTTCCTTCTTCAGTTAGCCGCAATGGTTTATAGCTTTCATAATGAACGAAACCTTTGTCGGCTAGTTTTTTCATCATACTATTTACTGTGGGCATCTTGATGTCGAGCCTTTTACTTATTTCATTGACATTCGCATCACCCTTTAGGTAAGTGAGGTTATACAATGCTTTTAAGTAATTCTCTTCGGTCTGTGAAATCATAAGACAAATTTATTAAATATTAGCCGTGTCTAATAATTATGTTATAATTATTTTGTTAGTCTAATCTAACTTGTTAGATTTGCTTATCTAAATTTATAAATATAAAAAAGCAAAACATGATGAAAGTGTACAGTGCTCATTTGACAATTGCCATGGTGCTTACAGGATTTATTTCCTTTGGACAGACAGGTAAGATTAATGGTAAGGTTTACGATAAGAATGGTATGCCGTTAGGAGCAGCATCCGTTGTTATTCCAAAATTACAGATAGGTGCCAAGTCGAACAATTCGGGAAGATATATCGTTGAAAGTATCCCCCATGGTACCTGGGAAGTGGAAGTAAAACACATTGGATTTAAGGAATTCCGTGATTCAGTAAAAGTCGGTCCAGGGGTATTGACCAAAGATATTCAGTTAGATGGGGCTGAACTTTTACTGGATGAAATTGTGGTAACGGGTACCAAAACATTTAAACGCAAAACAGAGAGTCCTGTAATGGTAAATGTTTTAGATAGCAAGACTTTGGACAATCTACAAGTGTGTAATCTTTCGGAGGGTTTGAAGTTTCAACCCGGATTGCGCGTAGAAACAGACTGTCAGACCTGTAACTATACGCAATTGCGGATGAATGGACTTCAGGGTGGTTATTCACAGATTCTGATTAACGGTCGCCCAATTTTCAGTCCGTTGATGGGACTCTATGGTATGGAGCAACTACCGGTCAATATGATTGAAAAAATTGAAGTCGTTCGCGGGGGTGGCTCTTCATTGTATGGTTCAAGCGCAATTGGCGGAACGGTGAATGTGATTACAAAGCTCCCACGGGCAAACAGCTATGAAATCAATTCTTTCTATCAGCGTATAGGTGGGGGGACAAATGATTTTAACCTCGGGGGTAATGCAACATTGGTCAACGAGAAAGGGAATGCCGGAACTTCATTCTTCTTTAACAAGCGGGATCGTGGTTTCTACGATGCAAATGGTGATAATTTTTCTGAAATGCCCAAAATTGAAAATACCTCTTTAGGAATTAATTCATTCTATCAGTTTTCAGATAATCAAAAATTAGAAGTCTCCTTAAGCAACCTGAATGAATATCGGTTCGGTGGTGAAATGACCGATAAACCTGCGTATTTAACACAGCAGTCAGAAGAGCGACATCATAAAATTTGGATGGGAAGCACGGATTATCAGATTAACTTCAATCAAGATAAATCGGCATTCATCGTCTATACTGCTTTTCAAAATACCAATAGAAAACATTATACCGGCGTATTTCCAGATGATCCTGAGGCGATTGAAAACCATCTCAAGCATCCACCTTATGGGGATTCTAAAACAACAACACTTCAGGGAGGTTTTCAATTGAATCATGAGATCCGCAATTTCTTTAATGGTCGTAATGTATTGACTATTGGGTCGGAGTATGTTTCTGACAAAGTTTATGACGAAATTCCGAGTTATAATTATCTCGTGGATCAGCATACCAAAGATTGGGGAAGCTTCTTTCAAAGTGATTGGGATTTGGCTGCTAAGTTTAATGTATTGTCGGGTGTTCGGGTTGACAAACATAATTTATTGCATAAAGTTGTTGTCAGTCCGCGAATAGCACTCCTTTATAAATATGCCCCTACAACACAATTTCGATTAAGCTATGGAACCGGCTTTAGAGCGCCACAGGCATTTGACACCGACCTGCATATTGCGTTTGCTGGTGGCGGCGTATCGCGTGTACAGTTATCCCCTGATTTAAGGGAGGAGCGTTCAAAAAGCCTGAGTGGTTCGATAAACTACGACAAAGCAACTGAAACGTGGATAGCAGGCTTCACCTTGGAAGGATTTTATACGCATCTGAATAATGCATTTGTACTTGAGGAAATCGGTGCAGATAATTTTGGGAAGATTTTTGAAAAGCGAAATGGAAACAATGCAACAGTAGCCGGAGGAACATTGGAATTACGTGCAAATTATGCTAAGAAGATTCAGTTGGAAACTGGATTGACAGTGCAGCAAAGCAAGTATGATAGTCCGGTGTCGTATTTGGAAGGAGTAGCTCCAATTCGATCATTTTTGCGGACACCCAACGAATATGGTTTTGCCAACCTCAATATTACAGCAAGTAAACCCTGGACAGTCAATTTAAACTATGTTTACACGGGAAATATGCGTATTGCCCATGTCGGGGGAGCAGATAATTTTCCTGACGATCAAATGGTACGGACAGGAGCCTTTTCGGAGCTCAATAGTAAAGTAGCTTATGCATTTAACTTACCGAAATACAAAAATATCATTGAGCTTTATGCAGGGGTAAAAAATATTTTTAACGCGTATCAAACTGATTTTGATACCGGGAAAAATCGCGATAGCAATTACATTTATGGGCCCAACATGCCAAGGACATACTTTGTCGGTGTAAAGATAAAAACACCTTAATGGTGAAAACAAAAAATCCTGCACACCGATGATGAGCAGGATTTTTGTTATTTGTATTCGCGTTATGCTATTTCAAAACGAATTTAAATCCTAAAGAAAAACGCGATGGCTCGAAATTAGAACCATGAGAAAGATTCCACCAAGGTTTCCAGTCGAAATGCATGGCCAATGGTGCAGAAGGTATTTTGAACTCTAGACCCAAAGCTGGACGGATCGCAAAATCAGTATGTGTTTTTCCATCTTTCCAATGGTAGTCGTCATACCAGTCGTCGTGCCATTTACCATAATCAATAAATGATACTTGTGGACCAACACCAATGTACCATGAAAGACCTCGAGATCCAGGAATACGTTTGTTGTATGAATAATCTACGCCGATAACAGTAATATTGTCTCCAAATAATACTTGTGCATTTCCAGCGTCATTTCCACCAAAATTGTGTTTTATCTGTGGACCGAATAATGTTTGACCATCGCCGACGTCTATTCCAAGACCAATGGCTGTCCGATAGGGAGTTTGTGCGTTTGCTTGCTGATGAGCAACAAATAGTAGCGTAAAAAGTGTTAGAAAAGGTAGAATTACTTTTTTCATGATAATTTAAAAAAATATAAGTTGTGTGTTTCCGATTAGAAAGCTTTCGCTGTTCAAACAAATAGTTTGCCAAAGATTTTTTTGATATTTTGACAAACAATAAATGATTTGTAACTGCTTCTCTTTTAGTGTCCTTTTTTTAGGATAATCTAAAAATAAATCCACCCTTATATTCTAAGGTATTGTTCTACTCAAGGTGTGCTAAAGCCCGAAACCTCAATTTTGTGCGATTAGGTGATTCGATCAACCAACTAGCCAAATGGCTTTCCCTTGGCCGGGTGTCCAATATGCCCGATCTAAAGAAAGTACCGCAATTGCCTATATGGACCGATGAAAACAAATTCAGTTTGGAACAACGGGCAAGAGCCTATTTAGATGTGAATTGTGCGCATTGCCATACCAAAGGGGGAGACGCTTATAATACGGGGCTTTTCCTGGATTATGATGTGAAAATTCCTTCTCACCTTGGTATTGGTAAAGCTCCTGTTTCAGCTGGAGGTGGAGCAGGTGGCTTGGATTTTGATGTAGTTCCCGGAGATGCCAAGCATTCTATCCTGCTTTATCGGATGAACAGTGTGGAACCCGGTACAGCGATGCCGGAGTTGGCCAGAAGTATAATACATAAAGAAGGTGTGGATCTGATTCGCCAATGGATCGATAATATGCCATCAAAAAAATAATAATATTGATCTTCAATTGGTATGAACATAGAGACGTTAACGGATCAGATAGGTTTCATATTTAAACAGCAGCAGCTTTTTAAATATGAATTACGGTCTAGCAGTGCACAGGAGCGTATAAAGAAACTCTATAAGCTAAGAGCGCTTATTGAAAGTCATGAAGATTTAATCTATGCGGCGCTCGAAAAAGATTTACGGAAGTCAAGAAGTGAAGCCGCCATAAGTGAAGTATTGTTTATTTACGGTGAAATAGCATTTGCAATACGACATTTACGAAAATGGATGAAGCCTAAACAGGTTGGCCGCTCGATGACCAATTTTCTTGCTAAAAGTACAATTACCTACCAACCTAAGGGTACGGCGCTCATTATATCGCCTTGGAACTACCCTTTTCAGCTCACAATGAGCCCTTTGATTTCAGCTATTGCAGCGGGCAATTGTGTGATTTTAAAACCCTCAGAGCATAGTCCATTCACGTCTGCAGTTATTGGGGAGATCTTGACCAAAGGATTTGATCAACGGGAAGTGGCCTGTATTGCAGGTGAACAGCCTGTTTCCGAAGCACTATTAGCGCTTCCCTTTGATCATATTTTCTTCACCGGGAGTCCAGCAGTAGGTAAACTGGTTATGCAGGCTGCCTCCCGCAATCTCAGTTCTGTAACCTTGGAGCTTGGAGGAAAATCACCCGTTATATTAGATGCGACTGCAGATTTGGAAATGACTGCCCATAAAGTTGCTTGGGGAAAATTAATCAATGCAGGGCAAACCTGTATTGCGCCAGATTATGTTCTTTTGCCTAAAGATAAGCAAGATGAATTTGTAGACTATTATCTAAAAGCGGTTAAAAGTATGTTTTTTACGGAAGATGGACAGCTGGATCGAACAGTTTACGCAAAGATCATTAACCAAAAGCACGCTAATCGTCTTGTTTCATTAATCGCCAAGGCAACAGCATGTGGGGCAAAACTGTGCGAAGGTGGCCAATTAGACGATGATCTGACATTAAGTCCGGCATTGTTGATCGATGTAAAGGCCGACAACAGTATTATGCAAGAAGAAATATTTGGTCCCATACTTCCCATAGTAACCTATGAAGACCTACAAGAGGCTCTAGCACTCATTAATCGCGCTGAAAAGCCTTTAGCTTTATATATATTTAGCAATAACAAGTCTAATATTCAATATATCCTGAAACAGGTGTCCTCAGGAGGGGCTTGTGTGAATGATGTTTTGATTCACGTTTCCAACCCGCATTTGCCTTTTGGTGGTGTCAATGGCAGTGGCATGGGCAGTTGTCATGGGCAGTTTGGCTTTAAGGCATTTTCACACGAAAGGGCTGTCATGTTTCAATCTAAATTTTCAGTTTCTACGTTGATTTATCCACCCTATGCTAAAAAGAGCAAAGTTTTTAAATTATTGAAGAAATGGATTTAGTCAATTGAAAGCACGCTCAAGTAAAGAAAACTACCCGTTCTTCGTTACAGGCGATCTGGAATGGCTCTAGCTGAAATGTTGTTGCTCGTCAGTCGTTTGACCCGCAACAGGAGTTCTTCCGGACTAAACGGCTTCACCATAAAATCTGAAGCGCCAAGGTCAAAAGCTTCAATGACGACTTCCTCTTGTCCCATGTTGGAAAGTACAATAACGGGGATTTTTTTCTCGATTTTTTTTATGGAAGAAAGTACTTCTATCCCCGAAGCAAATGGCATCATAATGTCGGTAATGATCAGATCTAGATCCATTGTATTGAGCTTTTCAATTGCATCTTTTCCATTGGTGGTAGTGATAACCTCGTGACCTGCCTTGATCAGTTTGTATTGAACTGTCCGTAATATCAACTCATTATCTTCTGCAATTAAGATGACCATCTTGTTTTTATTATTAATATACTATTATGGAGGCCACAACAAGTTTAGATGCTATTCCATATCTAACGATAGGTACAGAAATATTTTAACAATATGTTTAGTTTCCAGCTTCTCTTTGTGTTTTACATGATCTGAAAACATAGGTAGCAAAGAAGGACTTCAATAGCAAGAAGCTGTCTTGGCATTATTGGAAAAATGATCGTAAAATTGCTTTTGGCTAATATAAAATTCAAAGTCCCCAAATGAATTTCTGCGCAAATATATCATTGTAATAGAAATATTCAATAAAAGAAAAGTATTAGAAGGTAAATTTTATGCTAATATGTTGCTGATAAGTCATGTAGACTTTCTTTTTTACAAAAAGTAAAAGTTGTAAATAAAAGATTGTAACATGATGTTACATGTGAAGGAGATGATCGTCGACAGATGATTTAACTCCTGGATACAAGAATTATTCATTATATTTAGGTAACCTAGTTCATTCGATATGTCATATAATATTCCCGATAATCTGAAAGGTCTTTCCGCAGCTGAGGTTAATGCCTCTCGCGCTAAATATGGTTGGAATCAATTGAGCAATAATCACAAGAATACATGGTTTGAACTGCTTGTGGATATTTTGAAGGAGCCTATGCTGATTCTGTTGATTATCATCTCGATGATTTATGTTTTTGTGGGGAATTACGGAGAGGCTGTATTTATGTTTGTTGCTATTGTTGCTGTTACGGCAATTTCTTTTTATCAGGATAATCGTAGCAAAAAAGCGCTGGAGGAATTGGAAAAGCTGAATGAACCATTAAGCACCGTGATTCGAAATGGGAAGGTTAGTGAAATTCCAACACATGAGATTGTTGTGGGGGATCTCTGCATTACAGAGGAAGGTCGAATTATAAACGCTGATGGTCGTATTCTACATAGTAACGATTTTTCTGTCAATGAATCTTCGTTGACGGGGGAGAGTTTTTCCGTCTTTAAGGACAGTAAATCTGAAGATAATCTGGTCTACGGCGGGACGGTTACGGTCTCAGGCCTGGCTGTGTTTGAAGTTACTGAAATCGGTAAAGAGACCCGTGTTGGGAAAATAGGTGAATCGATCAAAAATATCAAGGAAGAAATTTCACCGTTGCAGGTGCAAATCCAAAAGTTTGTAAAAGCAATGGCCATTGTCGGTATCCTAATTTTTTTAATCGTATGTCTATACAGTTTTATTGACAGTGGTAATTTAGTGGCGAGCTTGCTCAATGGACTTACTTTGGCCATGTCTGTATTGCCGGAAGAGATTCCTGTTGCGTTTACAACTTTTATGGCGCTTGGCGCATGGAAACTCATGCGGGAGGGGATTATAATCAAAAGAAGCAGTATTGTTGAAACTTTGGGTAGTACAACGGTGATCTGTACAGATAAGACCGGGACCATTACAGAGAATTCCATGCAATTGAAATACCTCTATAATTATGCTACGGATTCATCTTATGATCAGGAAAGGTTTGATGAGTCCGATTTAAGAGAGCTTATCGATTATGCGATGTGGAGCAGTGAGCCTGTGCCTTTTGACCCCATGGAAATTACGTTGCATAAAATATATGAAAAAACGCAAAAGCAGGACCTCAGAAAGGAATATGCATTATTTCATGAATATCCTTTAGATGGTAAACCGCCGATGATGACCCATCTTTTCGAAAATACAGGAAAAGATCGGATTATTGCTGCCAAAGGGGCACCGGAGGCTATACTTAGCGTATCCAAGCTGCCCGATAGTGAGAAAGATAAAATTAGGGCTATTGTTAAATCCTATGGAGAGCAGGGCTTTCGTCTATTGGGTGTGGGGAAAGCGAAATTCGAAGGCAATAATTTCCCCGCGAAGCAACAGGATTTTGAGTTCCAATTTTTAGGGTTGACCGTATTTTATGATCCTCCCAAAAAAGGTATCCAGGAAGTGTTCCAAGATATTTATGATGCCGGGATTAAAGTCAAAGTAATTACTGGCGACAATGCCGATACGACTAAAGCAATAGCGGCTCAGGCCGGAATTCGTATTTTGTCTCCGCCGATCAATGGCAGTGAAATAGTCAATAGGTCCGAGGATGAAATTATGTCGATAGCGGAGCAAACAACTTTATTTACCAGAATGTTTCCGGATGCTAAATTGGCTATTGTAAATGCCCTGAAAAAGAAAGGTGAGGTTGTGGCGATGCTTGGCGATGGGGTAAACGATGGCCCAGCATTAAAAGCGGCCCATATCGGCGTTGCTATGGGCAATAAAGGTACTGAAATAGCAAAATCAGCCGCGGCATTGATTATCACAAATGACGATCTACAAAAGTTAATCATTGGTATAGCGGCCGGAAGAAGGATTTACGCAAACATCAAGAAGGCGGTTCAATACATCATTTCTATTCATATCCCCATTATTTTGACCGTATCACTACCTTTGTTTTTAGGCTGGGTATTTCCGCAGATTTTTAGCCCTGTGCATGTGATCTTCCTCGAATTGGTCATGGGGCCCACCTGCTCGATTGTATATGAAAATGAACCTATTGAAAAGGATACGATGAAGCGACCTCCTAGAGCTATGGGTGACACTTTTTTGAGTATAAATGAGCTCGGAATAAGCATTGTTCAAGGTCTGATAATCACCATAGGTATTCTATTTGTTTATCAGTTTACTGTTCAGCAGGGGGGAACTGAGGAAAAAACGAGGGCTATGGTTTTCACTACTTTAATCTTTGCCAATGTTTTGCTGAGTTATGCTAACCGATCTTTCCACTATAGTATCCTTGAAAGTTTTAAAAACCGAAACTTGCTGCTCGTGGGTATTTCGATCGCTGTGCTTCTATTTTTAGCCCTGATATTATATGTTGCTCCGGTCGCCCAATTTTTTGCTGTAGCAGCCCTGAGCGGATATGAATTGGGGATAGCGCTCTCCGTGGCTGCTGCATCCGTGTTATGGTTTGAGGTCTATAAATTGATCGGGAGAATTGTACGTGCTAAAAAAGATTGAAGGGATATATCGAGATAATCCAAGTATTAAACGAATAGAATTAGGCGCAAGTCCAGGAATCTTACTGAATAAATTTCGAAGTAATTCCTCTTTTCTTGATGTAGAAATTCAGCGCTCGCCCTGCCTCTGTAGGTCGATCTGTACTTAATATATCTGCACCGCGATCAATAAATCCAGCATAAACTTGAAAGCCTTTTTTATCGGCCTGTCTGTCTAAGTTTCCCAGTGTACCCAATATGCACATGATTCCATGGTCATGTAGTACTTTGGTTAATGCTGGGTCTGCTTCACGGGTTCCGACGAAGGCTAACAAGCGATTGTCGGGGATATCTTTTTCATTTAGACGAGCAAGGTCATCTAGGTTATTGACCGAGGCCGAAATCATGATGTCGCTAGCCAGACTGTGCACTTTGGCCGCCTGGTTGGCACTATACGTGATGATGACTACGCTAGATTCTGCCCTTTGTTTGCGAATAGCATTGATAACGGCTTCATAAGGGACATCATTTTTAATGTCTAAGGTGAAGATTACCTTTCCTTTTCCCCAAGAAAGTGCTTCTTCCAGCGTGGGGATCCTATATGGCGTTATCTTTTTGTTATTGTCCAATAGACGAAGCTTTTTAAGCTCAGCTAAACTGCTGGCGTTCACGGGCCCTCTGCCGGTGGATGTTCGGTTTAGCGTATTGTCATGCATTAATATCAGCGCTGAGTCTTTACTGATGCGAACATCACATTCAACAAGGACTGGCTGCAAGCTCGCATTATAGGAAAACGTTTCGATTGCATTTTCGGGGTATCCAGATGCGGGGCCGCCACGATGCAAACTGACCAATGGATAACGATTATCGTCATAGGTCAAAAACTGATATAATTCCTCCACATTTTGGAGCTGTATACGTTTACCCACTGGCAAGCCATCCGTATTGGCTCCGTTACGAAAGCAACTGCTTACGATAAAGCAGATCAATAAAAGGAAGTAGTGGCGTATACGTATATTCATTGTCTATCTATTGTGCTGATTAATCAGATCGGCTAGTGCCTCGACACTGGTATTTAATTGGTCGACTGTCAGATGGGCCTGCGTATAATAAGGTTCTCTTTCGATCAACTTCTCTTCAATAAATAGCCGTAGTTCCTCAGGTGATTTTCCGATTAGAATGGGCCTTTTGTGTAGTTTAGATTGAGAAAGACGGTCAAAAAGCGCTTTGGGTGACATCTGTAAATAGACGGCATATCCATTCGCCCTGATCCATTCCATGTTGTCAAAGAAACAGGGGGCACCACCACCGGTAGATATTACGGCAGCATTCTCAGAAAATTTACGCAATTGCTCGCGTTCTAATGCCCGGAATGCGTCTTCACCATGTTGACTAAAATATTCGGTAATGCTCATGCCAATTTGTTTTACGATCTCCTCGTCTGTGTCGATAAAAGGGAGTTCGAGTTTAGTGGCAAGTTTCTTACCCAGGGTAGTTTTTCCACTTCCCATATAACCAATCAAAAATATAGGTTTAGGCATAGGTACTATTTGTCTTTACTTAGAAATTTATCTTCAATGGTTTTGGCATCCGGAAAGTTATTATAGTGCCATTTTCCGACGACGTTGCCTCCTTTTAGGAGCAGTACACCAGGATTTGCTCTGACCATGCTTTTTAAAGGAATGAGATCGGCATAGAATATCTCCGCAATTAATTGCATTTTATCACTCAGATATTGCGCATCTTTGGATGCCGAAGCAGTCAATAGCACAACACGAAGCCCATTATAATCTTTTGTTAATTGGATGGCCGCCTGATTGATCTTTTGGATAGCATCAATGTTGGTCGAAGAAAGATCCTTTGCAACGATAACAAGATTGTAATAAGGATTAGCAATGATTTCTTGCGTATGGTCTGCTCCGTCGGCATCCGTAATCAAGAGGTCAGGAATAGGAATATCATATCCCTTTTTGACCAATTTACTCTCAGGTTCACCTATAATTTCCCACGATTCATCTTCCCATAGCTTGTCAGCCATATAGACCTTGTCATTGACCTTTTTTGTTTCACCCGTCTTTTTGTTTTTCATGGTATAGATTTGCTCAAACAAATCGCCTTGTTTGCCTTCAGGGAGCACCATTAATGAAGGTAAGTTGTTGCCAACTTTGTAGGGTAAGAAATCAATAAACGGGAGGTAGTTTACGGTATAGATACCAATACCTAAAGAGATAATCGCTGTAATCACAGTAGCAACGAATTGATTGCCTGATCCTTTGATAATTGATCGTAATTGCTTTCGGTTAAAAAATATAATAAGGATCAACGCCAAGAGCACCAGATCTTTAGAAAATGATTGCCAAGGTGTAAGTGGGATGGCATCCCCAAAACAGCCACAAGAGGTCACAACCTCAAAAAATGCCGAATAGAAGGTTAGAAAAGTGAAAAATAGAATCAGTAGTAGCAGGCCCCAGGCGACGGTATTCGCATAGACCCCCAGTAATAACAGTGCTCCTAACAAAATTTCAAAACCACAGATTACCACAGCGATGGCAGTAGCGTATTCATTAAAAGCTGTGAGATGAAAGACCTCAAAGTATTCCTGAAGCTTATAGCCAAACCCTGTCGGGTCATTTGCTTTAATAAAACCTGAGAATATGAAAAGAAGTCCCGTAAAAATCCGGCAAAATCCTAAAAGATAATTTGTTTTGGTACGCTGCTGCTGTATAGCTGTCATAATCCGATTATTGTTGTGCGATTCCTAATTTAATTAATGCAAAAACTGCGTAATTGAGCATATCCTGATAGTTGGCATGGATGCCTTCAGAGACCAGGGTTTGTCCATCGTTATCCTCAATTTGTTTGACGCGATGTATTTTCATTAAGATCAGATCTGTCATGGAAGAAACACGCATATCGCGCCATGCCTCACCGTAATCGTGGTTTTTGGCAAGCATGAGATCTCTGGTCTCGGTAACCTTTTCTGTATATTTCTGATTCACAAAGGTTGGATCCAAATTTTCTTCACCATCTTCACCCAAATCAATCTGAATCATGGCCATGACACAGTAATTGATAATACCGATATATTCGTCAACAATTCCTTCGCCCACTTTGGAAACCTTTTTGATTTCTAGCGTGCGTATACGTTGTGCTTTAATGTAAATCTGATCCGTAATGGAAGATAGGCGCATAATCCGCCATGCCGTTCCATAATCTTTTGTTTTTTTAATAAATAAATCCTGACAATGTTTGATAACACTGTTATATTCCTGAATGGTATCCATATCGTTGATTGAAGAAACTTGATGAGACAAGTTGTGATTACACTACAAATATAATTAGAAAATAATACTTCCAACGGTCAAATGAATGTACAATTTGTGCTTTATTGCTAAAATATAAACAATAATTTTGGATATTACCACAATTAAAAGTTCGCAGGGGCTAGGGGCAACAGCATCGTGCAAGTGCATGACGTGAATTTCTCGTTTCCTATATCCTCAAACGTTTAAATATCGGTAACTTTAGATAAGTTTGATCAGTTTGCAAGGTGTATTGCCAACTTTGAAGATAGTAAAAATATAAATTCATGGATTTTCAACAACCTGTTATTAGAGAAGTAGAGATCATCCGATATGTTCAGCCATTTCGGGAAGGGGGGTCTTTACCCGCATTAGTCGATGCCGATGATGGCTTTAGTTATGTTATAAAATTTAGAGGGGCAGGTCAGGGACGAAAAGCATTGATTGCGGAATTGATCGGTGGAGAGCTGGCAAGATTGCTCAAATTAAGAGTTCCCGAAATTGTATTTGCGGAGTTGGACGAATCCTTTGGCCGTACAGAACCCGATGAAGAAATTCAGGATCTGCTCAAATTTAGTGTGGGCAAAAATCTGGGACTTCATTTTCTGAGTGGAGCCATCACATTTGACGCGAATGTCGATGCTATCGGCGCGGAAGAAGCATCGAAAATTGTTTGGTTGGATTCACTCTTGATGAATGTAGACCGTACTGTGCGGAATACAAATATGCTGATATGGCATAAAGAACTTTGGTTGATAGATCACGGTGCATCCTTATATTTTCATCACAGTTGGGATAATTGGGAAGAACAATCCCTAAAACCATTTGTTCAGATTAAAGATCACGTACTGCTCAAAAATGCTAGTATGGTGGAGAAAATAGATCAGGAATACCGTTCCGTTTTTACGGAGGCGGTATTTCGCGGAATATTGGCGGTGGTACCCGATGAATGGCTGGAAGATGCCGAACGTGAGCTCTCTGCAGCCGATGCGCGCGAAGTGTATGTTTCTTTCCTGAAGCAGCGTGTAGCCAATTCATCCATTTTTGTAAAACAAATAGAAGATGCCAGAAAAGACCGTATATGAGTATGCTGTGGTACGTTTGATACCACGGGTGGAGCGAGAGGAATTTATCAATGTAGGCGTAGCTCTTTATTGTCGTAAGTATCGTTTTGCGAAGATGGTTTATCTTGTCAATGAACAGAAGGTACGGTCGCTTTGTCCGGATATTGAATTGGAATTGATCGAAAATCATCTTTCATCTTTCCAACGAATCTGCCACGGCGAAAAAGATGCCGGCAAACTTGCTGCACTGGATATCACCGAACGCTTTCGATGGCTGACTGCAAAGCGGAGTACCCTGATTCAATGTTCGGCGTCACATCCCGGATTATGTGAGGACCCCGAAGCAACATTGAAGGAGCTGTTTGAGCGTCTAGTTCTGTAAATTAAAAGATGTGCTCCCTTGATCAGGGGACAATACGTGATGGTCAAAGGGGCTAAGTTTTGATAATAAGGCTTAATCTATCAATATTGTATAGTATATTTGTTTTAATAAACTAGTGAAGATGCATGATTTTTATCAACATATCTATGAACAGCAACTTGCTGTTCTAGAAATGCCTTCTAACAAGAAGATCTGTGGCTGGGCTATCCGAATTGTGGATGTGCTCTTCCCCGAACGAAATTCTAGCGAGATGAAATCGGTCGATGATGTGAAGCTCGCTTTTGAACAATTTGAATTAGAACTGGAGCAGCTCCTGAGCAAATCCAAAGCTTGTCAAAGCTGCAATCACTCAGAAGTAGCGCACAAGTTTTTTGAACGGATTCCACAGCTTTATGAATTGATGTGCTGGGATGCGGATGCCTTGATGGATGGGGATCCAGCAGCACAGAATAAAAGAGAAGTCGTGCGTACTTATCCCGGTTTCTTTGCCATCTGTATCTTCCGGATGGCCAATGAACTGCATCGCTTGGGTGTTCCTTTGATACCGCGCATATTGACGGAACATGCCCATTCCAAAACAGGCATTGATATCCATCCCGGAGCAACGATAGGCCATCATCTGCATATTGATCATGGCACCGGATTAGTCATCGGTGAAACCTGTACCATTGGTAATTACGTGAAGCTTTATCAGGGTGTAACCTTGGGCGCGCTGAGTGTTGATAAGGTGTTTTCCAATGTAAAACGCCACCCGACAATCGGTGATCATGTCATTATCTATTCAGGGGCCACCATCCTCGGCGGTGAAACACACATCGGCCATCATTCGGTCATTGGCGGGAATGTTTGGTTGACAAGTTCTGTAGAGCCTTACACCACCGTATATCATCAGGCCACCTCAAAATTTATAGATTCGAAACCAATAATATAGATACCATGGGAAATATCATAGATACCATAGGAAATACGCCTTTAGTCGAGATAACACAATTTCATACAAATCCCAAGGTGCGGATATTTGCGAAAATGGAGGGGAATAATCCTGCTGGTTCAGTGAAAGATCGTGCGGCACTAAATATGATTCGCTCGGCGATGGAACGCGGTGACATTACAAAAGATAGCAAATTGATTGAGGCAACGAGTGGAAATACCGGAATCGCATTGGCTATGATTGCAGGTATATATGGACTTAACCTTGAGCTTGTAATGCCGGCTTCTTCAACACGGGAGCGAACACTTACGATGGAGGCTTATGGCGCTAAAGTTACCTTATTGGAATCCATGGAAATATGCCGCGATTATGCAGAAGAAAAGGCCGAAAAAGAAGGTTATTTTATATTGAATCAATTTGCAAATCCGGATAATTACGAAGCACATATCAAGACAACGGGACCTGAGATCTGGCGTGATACCGAAGGAAAGATTACACATTTTGTAAGCGCTATGGGCACTACAGGTACAATTATGGGAAACTCCATCTATCTGAAGGAGAAAAATGCAGCTATTCAGATTGTAGGTTGCCAGCCTACTCCGGAATCCTCGATACCAGGTATACGGCGTTGGCCCGAAGCGTATCTGCCCAAGATTTTTGATCCGAGCAGGGTAGATCGTGTCATCGATATATCCCAACAGGAAGCAACCGAGTTTGCGCGGGAGCTTGTCAAGCGCGAAGGTGTTTTTGCCGGAATGAGTACCGGTGGAGCTTTTGCAGGAGCACTTAAAATTGCAAATGAAATCGAAGCAGGCCTTATTGTCTTTATTGCCTGTGACCGAGGTGATCGTTATTTGAGTTCAGACCTTTTCGGCTAAGAACCCATACAAACAATACCAAGCCCACTACGGATCCTCGCTGATTTTTAGCAATCTTTAGTGGGCTTTTCGATGTCTAAGCATCGGCGCCAAAGGTTAGTAGATTGCTGTCGGGATCTAAAATAGAAAACTCACGCTGACCCCAAGGCTTCATCTCAAGTTTACCATTGGGATGAATCTCAACATTATTTTCTTTAAAAGATTCATACAGACAATCAATATCGTCTGTGCGTATATAAACCATACCATAATTTTCTTCGGGTGGAAGTTCTTGGAATTCAAAAAAATGAATTTCAATATCATCTTTCTTCAACATCAGATACCCTTCATAGTCGGCAGTGCCACATAATGAAAATCCAAGTTTATGTAGATAAAAATCCTTTGTGATGGTTTTGTTGCGCATGGGCAGTTTGGGATGAATGGCTGTCAGTTTCATCGGTATATAATTATTAAGTCGAGTTTAATCCATCTGTTTAGTAACCTATTTGAAATATAATCATTTATCGTAGTATTTTAATGTTCTACCATAAGGATTATTTCGTTTTTATAGCGTATTCTTTAGCTAGTTTGACTAAAATGTAGTTGTTTGTTATAACCAATTGTTATGACTTATTTATAATTGTGTCTTTTAAAATAATTGAGAGTTATTCAATTTTGTGCCAAATCAATGTATCATTGTCATGGACAAAAAAATAAATACGACAATTCGTTATAAGCAGCTGCTCAATCGAAAGATCTCCATTCGGGAAATCATTTTTATATTCTTATTTGTATTATGTCTTACCCCATTTGTTTCAGCCCCGCTTGCCTTACTTTTGGGTATTATTGTGGCACAATGGATCGGTCATCCCTTTCTGGCAGTCAATCACAGGGCAACACAGATTTTGTTACAGATTTCTGTCGTTGGACTTGGCTTTGGAATGAATATCGATACGGCTATCCAAACGGGTAAGCAAGGGTTTGTGTTAACCGTTATTTCTATTCTCGGAACATTATCATTGGGCTATCTATTGGGTAGGTTACTCAAGTTGGAAAAGGTAACCGCTTATTTGATTTCTGTCGGCACTGCCATTTGTGGTGGAAGTGCTATTGCGGCGGTTTCACCAACTATAAAAGCCAATGAGAAGCAAGTAAGTGTGGCGCTAGGGACCATATTTGTACTGAATGCCATTGCTTTATTTGTATTTCCTGTTGTCGGTCATTTGCTTGATCTCAGCCAGACGCAATTTGGCTTATGGTGTGCTGTTGCTATACAGGATACCAGTTCTGTCGTTGGTGCAGCGAGTAAGTATGGTAATGAAGCACTACAGGTCGCGACAACCGTAAAATTAACTAGAGCTTTATGGATTATTCCGATCGCCTGTTTAAGTGCTGTAGCATTCAAGACCAAAGGGACGAGCATAAAAATACCATATTTTATTGGTCTATTTGTATTGGCGGTTATCTTAACAAGTTATATCCCTTTTTTTCAGCATATAGGAGGCTATGTCGTTCCTATTTCAAAGATGGGGCTTACCTTAACTTTGTTTTTAATTGGAGCAAGTTTGTCTAGGGAGGTTTTGTTGGCAGTAGGTTTTAAAGCAATACTACAAGGAGTAGTGCTGTGGTTGGGATTATCAATACCGGTACTTGTCTATATTTATTTTTGTCTTTAGGCATTTAAAGTATACTTCAGCATAATCATATCTTTCAACAGTTGACCATTTTCATAAATAGGCAGCTCATAATTTTCGATGAAAAAATCTTTACGGATAGCGTATTTAACAAAGCCATTTCGTTCATAAAAACGAATTTGAGCCAGACCACAATCTGCGGTACCCACAATCAGGTTCGGGTATTGCTGGTAGTTCTCCTTGATAAAATCAAGTAGTTGACTTCCGAGGCCCATGCCTTGAAACTCTGGTGATACGGCGATGTTTTTAATCTCTAATGTTTCCGTATTGACCGGATATAAACAGAAAACAGCGATAGGTTTTACCATTTCATAGACAACATAAACCATCGATTCATAGAGGTATTTGTCGATTGCATGAATGGTTTCGTCTGCTAAAAGCAACAAATCATAAGGATAATCCTTATGATTTGTAATAAGTTTTATTTGAAAGCTATTGCGCATGTATAAGAATTCGCTAATGGCCTATAGTCTAATGTTGGAATTAATTGAAATGATATAAAAAGATAACATCACCCACGTAAGCCGGTTTTGCACTGTCTTTAATTTTCAATGTAGCTTCAATGGTAACTTTAACAACCCCTCTCAAATTGACCACCGATTTTACTTGTGTATGTAGCTGTACAGCATTGTCAACCAAAACGGGTTGTGCAAAACGTAGGTTTTCAATCCCATAATTGATTTCCATTTTGACATTTCTTACTTCAGCAATTTGTTTCCATAAATAAGGAATGAGGGACAAGGTCAGATAGCCATGGGCAATAGTTGATTTGAAAGGACTATCCGTTTTGGCCTTTTCGCTATCTAAATGAATCCATTGGTGGTCAAGTGTTGCATCCGCAAATTGATTAATTTGTTTTTGATCAATAACATGCCATTGGGATTCGCCTAATGATTTTCCTTCAAAGGCTTTGTACTCTTCATAATTGTTAATTATTGTCATATGTAATCTTTTTATCGCGTTTTGTTGGTATCGTTCCCCGCTTTTAATGGAGAAGGGAAGATGAATTAGTGGCTAAATATAACTATACTTTTAAGAATCCTAAGCATATCCTTTATTTAAAAGATGATCGCATGAAAAGACAAGCTAAGTTCGTTCATCATTCATACGATTACCCGAGTTGTGTCGTTGCATAGGTGTTTTCAACGTAGGATCTAAAGTTTTCGAGTATGGCTTGCCATCCATTACGTTGCATATCAATTGGATTTTCCGATTCTGCATCAAAAATTATCGTGATATCCGTAGCAGACTTTTTTGCATTGAAGTTGACTTCTACATGACGGCCATCTGGCATAACATAGGCTATTTTTTTAAAGGGTTCAAGTGCGGTATAGCTGCCTTCAAAATCAAAGCCCATAGATCCGTCTTTTGCCTCCATGCGGTTTTTGAACTTTCCGCCAATGCGTAAATCATTGATTGAACTTGTACAGTGCCAATCGTCTGAAGCATGGTTCCATTGCATGATATCCTCGGCTGAGTTATACGCATTCCAGATCGTTTCTACGCGTACGTTGATATGGGTTTCAATCTTTATCTGTTCCATATAATGTATGATGTTTTCTAAGTTAATAACAGGAAAATTTGGGTTTTGTTATATCTATCGCCAGATAATTATCAATATATAATAAAAAGTGTAAAGTTGAAACTTATTTTAGCTCAACCAAATAGTTTTGATTGAGTTTTGTTAACTTTAAGCTATTTAACACTTAAATACGATTTATATGTCCTCCAAATTGCTTGTTATCTTCTTTTTTCTGTTTTCACCAAGTTTGATTTTTGCGCAGCAATATAAAACGACAACCGACGTTGCCTATTGTAAACCTGATGAACCAGATTCTTATAAGAAAGAACGTTGTAAATTGGATATCTATATCCCGACTGATCGTAAAAATTTTGCTACCATCGTATGGTTTCATGGAGGTGGACTAGAGGAGGGAAATAAATTTATTCCACTTGAACTTAAAGAGAAAGGTGTAGCGGTTGTAGCGGTAAATTATCGGCTAAGCCCCAAAGCGAAAGCGCCGAGCTATATTGAAGATGCTGCTGAGGCTGTTGCATGGACATTTTCACATATTGCCAGCTATGGTGGAGATCCCTCAAAAATTTATGTGTCGGGGCATTCTGCAGGCGGATATCTGGCTTTAATGGTTGGTTTGGATAAGCATTACCTTCAAAAATTTGGTGTTGATGCAAATAATATAAAAGGACTGGCCCCGATTAGTGGGCAAACAAATACGCATTATACAATTAAAAAGGAACGTGGTCAATCTATGGTGATCCCCCAGATTGATCAGTTTGCACCACTTTCTTTTGCACGGAAGGATGCACCGCCAATTCTCCTGATCACTGGCGATCAACAATTGGAAATGGCCGCACGGTTTGAGGAAAACGCACATTTGGCAGCGATCTTAAAACAGGTTGGGCATACCAAAACCTCGTTGTACCAACTGCAGGGTTTTGATCATGGAGGAGTGTATGCACCCGGCTGTCTGTTGATGCTTAACTGGATCAAAGGACTCGAAAAATAGTTTTTATGTGGTCAGGCCGAGAATCGGAAATACAGCAAATCAAAATATTATAAACAAAATAGGAAATATTACAATTGTACATTCGTAAATTCTACCGAACTTTACCTCCAAAGTAGCACATCTCTACTTATCAAATTTAATCCGTTATGTGGGCAAAACGCAATATCGTATTTATAATCTGTATGCTGGGGCTTTTTTTAGCACCCTATAGGTTATTTGCCTGCCACGAACCGTCCGAAAAGCCAAAACAGGAAGAAAAATCCTGTTGTCTTGATGAAAGACAACAGGTAAAAGACGTCGGAACAGAAGATTGTTGTAAAGATGAAAGAGCTGAATCGCCAAAATCAGATCACCATGGGGACGACTGTGGTAAACATTGTGGCGAAAAATCATGCCGCACCTCCCTGCAATGTAATCCCATTGTTTCAGTTATAGAAGCTCAGCTTATTTTACCCTTGCATGCTGATGCATTAAACGCTTATGCGCGTTATAAACAACCTTATTGCGCAGATGCCTATTTTTCCATTTGGCAACCTCCTCAGATCGCGTAAAGTTAGACTGCTAGCCCATGCTATGTCTTTTTGGATCGGTTTCTCTATCCAAAACCCCGTTTATTTAGCTTATGAAAATCCCCTTTGAATCTATCGGATTCAATACGCCAATACAGTGAATCGCTGTAGAAGGGTTTTTCGTCAGTATTCTTTTATATACTACATATCATAATCATGAGATTAATTTCATTACTTGGTTTGGTAATCCCTGTATTACTATCCACCCAACATACACATGCACAAATTAAAAATGCAAAGACAGCGACTGTAAAGGTTTTTGGAAATACTCCGGCTGTTAAAACGATCATTGAAAAAGAAGGTAAGGACGGACAATTTGCTAAAGTTGACTGGAATCAGACAACCAAGCTAGCAGTTGTTACCTACGACTCTTCAAAAACAAGCGCGGATGAGGTCCTTAAGCGTATTGCATTGGCGGGGTTCGACAATGAAAAATTTCTGGCCCCAGATGATGCTTATATTCAATTGGCAAAAGCTGAACAGTATGAACGAATCTTAAAACCCGCATTAAAAAATGGCACTGAACATCAGGTCGATCATACGAATCATAGCCAGGGCGTACAAACGATAATTCAACCTTCGGCGAATACAAAATCAGCCGATGAAAAGACCGCGTTTGCGCTGTTGACAAATCCTTATTTTGCGCTAAAGGATGCTTTGGTGAAGACAGATGCGGTGGCAGCTGCAGCTCATGCAGCGGCATTTCAAGCAGCAATCAAAGCTGTCGATATGAATAAACTTAGCCATGATGAACATACGGTATGGATGAAGGTTATGAATAAGCTGGCAACTGATGCGGCGGGTATAACTAAAAATAAAGATGTGGCTAAGCAACGTGTGGCTTTTGCATCTCTTTCAAATACGTTGTATGAGCTTCTGAAGGTGAGTAAAGTGGATGGACCTATTTATTATCAGCATTGCCCCATGTTTAATGAAGGCAAGGGAGCGCATTGGTTAAGTAAGGAGAATGCCGTGAAAAACCCATTCTTTGGTGCACAAATGATCAGTTGTGGAAGTACAGTAGAAACGTTAAACTAATCGGCTGCGTTATGAATTATTTCCTAGCTATCCTATCGGTTGTTGTGTTGTCTTTAACGGCCTGTGGTGGTTCAAAAACGAATGCCCAAGCTGAAGATCGAATAGTTTCGACTGATCCTGCTATCAATTTGCCTGTACAGTCCGTTCAATACAAGGTAGGCGATCTTGTGCCTACAGCACAAGTTTGTATGGTGAATGATGCTTTTATGGGGAAAAAACAATTGCTGGTCAGACACGAGGGTAAGGATTATTATGGCTGCTGTGAAATGTGTAAAAAGCGCATACCCCAAGAAGCTGCGGTACGTGTAGCCATCGATCCTTTTTCAAAAAAAGAAGTGGATAAGGCGACGGCTTCCATCGCAATTACCGGCGATCAGGGTGAAGTTTCCTATTTTGAAAACGAAGCAAACTATCGAAATTACATTAAAAATCTAAACCTATAAATACACTTAATTATGAAAAAGTTTATGCCAATTGTGGCGACGGCTTTGATATTCGTTGCATGCAACAATTCAACATCGAAAAATACACATGCAGATCATATGGTCGCTGTTGCCGAGGATACCGCGACGATAGCTGTAGACAATGGCAAAGGCGATACCGCTTTGACTAAAGAAGAGGCGGCCGGCGTAAGTAATACCGCTGCAAAAATAGAATCATCCACCGAGAAAGTTAATCTTAAAACGGCTAGCAGTCCTTTTGCAGGCTTATACAGTGCCTATTTCGAACTGAAAGATGCATTGGTTAAGGATAATGGAGCGGCTGCACAGGCAGCTGCGAAAGGAATCCAGGCCGCCATTGAAAAAGTTAATAGCGAACAATTGGATGCTGTTCAAGGAAAGCTTTGGAAGGAATATCAACGAAAATTGGCTTTCGATACAGAACATATCGCTGGAATTAAGGAAAATGAACATCAGCGGGAGCACTTTGTGACCCTTTCCAAAAATATGTATGTGTTGATGAAATCTCTCAAACCTCAAGTTACGGTCTATTATCAACACTGCCCTATGTATCGTGATGGAAAAGGAGCCAATTGGTTGAGCACACAAAAGAAAATTGAAAATCCTTATCTAGGTCAATCAATGCCCACCTGTGGATCTATCGTAGAAACAATACAATAAAACAATGAAAAGCTTATTCGAAGGACTGCCCAGTTTACATCCGCTATTGGTGCATTTTCCGATAGTACTCTTGTTGATGGCGTTGATCAGTCATATTGGTGCCTTATTGTTAAAAAAACATCGACGTCCTTTCACTGTACTGACTTTTGGATTGTTGTTATTGGGAACACTTGGAGCGCTTGCTGCAATTCAGACCGCAACCCATATTTCAGGCGATGCCGATGAAGGTGCCTTTGCGGTTTTTGAGATCCATCAACGTTTTGCCTGGATCAGCTTTTGGCTTGCAAGTAGTACAACAGTCCTGCATTTTGTTGGTTTGCGGAAAGGTGCAGGTGCTTGGATAAACTATTTGATATTGATTTTGTTGATAAGTTTATCGGTGACACTATTTATCACAGGGCATCACGGGGCTAGACTGGTCTACCAATATGGCGTAGGACCGATGGGAAATGGAATACTAATCAATTAAATGAATGAACATGCGTAAAAAGAGTAATATATTAACGGTTGTTTTACTATTGATGACACAACTGACAGTGCTGGCCCAGAAAGTGGTTCGTCATGACCTTTATGTACGGGATACCATTGTCAATTATGCCGGCAAATCAAAACGGGCAATCGCTGTAAACGGACAGATTCCGATGCCTACCCTGACTTTTACTGAAGGAGATACGGCAGAAATTGTTGTTCACAATGAGTTAAAGGAGAGTACGTCGCTACATTGGCATGGTATTTTTCTGCCGAACAAAGAAGACGGTGTACCACACCTGACGCAGGAACCTATAAAGCCGAATTCGACTTATACCTATCGATTTCCAATAATCCAGCACGGTACACACTGGTATCATTCGCATTCCGGCCTGCAGGAACAGATCGGTATGTATGGTAGTCTTATTCTCAACAAGCGTGCAGATGATAAGACTTTCCGGAAAGGAATTGATGATTTACCCACGATTCCGGTCATATTGAGTGAATGGACAAATTATAACCCCAATAACATTCAGCGGATGCTACACACGGCCAACGATTGGGCCGCAATAAAAAAAGGCGCTACACAATCGTACGTTGAAGCTATTAAAGAAGGGAAGTTTAAGACGAAAGTTACGAATGAATGGAAACGTCAGCTGGCAATGGATGTCAGTGATGTGTATTATGATAAGGTCTTGATGAACGGGGCTCATTCCACGGATTTAAAATCGGTGAATGGTAAAGCTTTGAAAGCAGGAGATAAAGTGCGTTTACGAATTTCCAATGGTGGAGCTTCGTCTTATTTTTGGCTGCGTTATGCCGGTGGCAAAATTACCGTTGTTGCCAATGATGGGAATGATGTGGTACCGGTGGAGGTCGATCGATTGATGATTGCCGTATCGGAGACTTATGATGTCGTTGTAACAATCCCAAATGAAGGTACAGCTTACGAATTTATGGCAACGACAGAAGATCGAACACAATCTGCAAGTTATTTTGTCGGAAATGGCATCAAACAGTTGATTTCTCCACTTCCCCGCCTTAAATATTTTGAAGGCATGAAGATGATGAACGATATGATGAAGATGAACGGGGATCTCAATGATATGGGTATGAAGATGAGTCTGAATCAGATGGATATGAATGCGGTGATGTATCCCGAAATTACAGGTGATGGAAAGAAAAAAGAAGATCACAGTAAACATAGCGGTATGGATCATGGACAAATGAAGATGGAAGAAGATCCCAATCGTTATAATGCCAATGCATTGGGCGATATTGTAAC
Source organism: Sphingobacterium sp. UBA1897 (assembly GCF_002337775.1). NCBI lineage: Bacteria > Pseudomonadati > Bacteroidota > Sphingobacteriia > Sphingobacteriales > Sphingobacteriaceae > Sphingobacterium > Sphingobacterium sp. UBA1897. The sequence continues at coordinate 340,716 of NZ_DDGR01000027.1, read as the reverse complement.
GCTAAACTATGCGATGTTGGAGTCTCCTCAAGCGACTGAACTGCCTAAAGAAGCGCCGATACGAGATCTTAAATTTACGCTTACGGGAAATATGAGTCGTTATGTATGGAGCATGGACAATAAAATTCTCTCTGAAACGGATAAGATACCGGTAAAAAAGGGCGAGGTATTGCGCATTACCATCTATAATAATTCGATGATGCGTCATCCAATACATCTGCATGGCTTTGATTTTAGACTGTTGAATGGAAAAGGATCGAAAGCGCCATTGAAAAATGTGGTAGATATTATGCCAATGGAGACGGATACGATCGAATTCTTAGCAAATGAAGAAGGGGACTGGTTTTTTCATTGCCACATCCTGTATCATATGATGGCTGGGATGAATCGCGTGTTTGCTGTGGATGATTATAAAAATCCCAATCTTCCAGACAAAGCCAAAGCCTACAAGGAATTGCAAATGGAAAGTAATATGACCCATTTTATGGCGCAAAATGATTTTGCGACCAATGGAAATGACGGTCAGGCCATGTTTCAGAATGCGCGTTGGCAGCTCGGTTCCGAATGGCGATTAGGTTATAACGATATGCATGGCTATGAGGTGGAAACTCACCTGGGTAGATACTTTGGGAAGATGCAATGGTTTATGCCATTTGTAGGTTTTGATTATCGTTATCGCCGTATGGGGGAGGATGAACATGAGAAAAATATCTTTGGGCAGGCCAATAAAAAAGATAGTCGCAAAGCTTTGAGTATAGGTTTTATGTATACTTTACCCATGTTGGTCAATTTTCAGGCGGAGGTGTATCACGATGGTATTGTCAGATTGCAGCTGATGCGAGAAGATATTCCGATCGCTAGAAGAATCCGTGGTGATTTTATGGTTAACTCGGACCTTGAATATATGGCGGGACTAAATTATGTCATCACCAAAAATATGGCATTTAGAACGCATTATGATAGTGATATGGGCTTTGGTGTGGGCCTGTCATTAAATTATTAAGGCGTAGATCTTATTTGAGTTAGGGGGCTTTGCAATGCAAAGCCCCCTTTTCTTTTGCCATTAAAAGAGAGGATAAAGGGAGGACATCTTCTTAAATGATACAAACTTTATTGGCACTTCATTGGAAATTAAATCGGACTTTAGACGCTTTTATCCGAATGAGGTCCCTATAAGGTCCGTATAAGCTCCCTATAAACTCCCTACTATTTATTCTTTTCTTCTTCACGGTGCTGCCTGTAAAAAGAGGATAGGTTCGATTCTTCTTGCGCAATGGCGAACCTGTTTTTGGTAGCGGGAAATAAAGAAAAACCCCAAAAATCATTGATTCCTGAGGTTTTATTTTAGTGTGAATTTATGACGACTAAAGTTTTTGATCGCTTAAATCATCCATTTAAATATGCTGGCTCCCCAAGAGAAACCTGCACCAAAGGCGGTTAACATGACTAAATCACCGGTATTTAATTTTTTAATATTTTGCCAGATACATAGTGGAATCGTGGCAGCAATGGTATTTCCTAGGTATTCTATATTACTTAACGCTCTATCTTCTGGTATATTAAGACTACGCCCAACGGCATCAATGATGCGCTGATTAGCCTGATGTGGGATTAACCAATTGATATCTTCAATCTGTAGGTTGTTGCGTTGCAAAACCGTATTACAGGCATCGCTCATAGACTGCACAGCATGTCTAAATACAGTTTTACCATCTTGTTTCAGGAATCTGTTGTCGTTAACAGGAAGATTGCTGTCGATTGGATACAAAGAACCGCCGGCTTCAATTTTTAAAAATTCTTTTCCCGCTCCATTGCTACATAGATAGGCATCCATAATTCCACCTTCTAAAGATGGCTCAAGCCATATCACACCAGCGCCATCACCGAAAAGAATATTGGTTGAACGGTCTTTTAAATCGACATAAGTACTGATGTTGTCGGCTCCGACTACGAGTACATTTTTATAACGTCCAGTCTCAACGAGAGCAGAAGCCATATCTAAGGCATATAAAAATCCTGAGCAAGCAGCATTGACATCAAAAGCCCAAACATTGGTAAGACCTAATTTTTCTAAAATGATATTTGCTGTTGCCGGCATAGGCATATCAGGTGTAGAAGTCGCCACAATTAGGGCATCTACATCGTTCAGATTTTTATGATATTGTGTTGCCAAATCTTGTATAGCTTTTACAGCCATGTCTGATGTGGCAAGATTTTCTTCTAAAATTCTCCGCTCCTTAATACCTGTGCGTTTGATAATCCACTCATCGGATGTATCGCAAAACTGCTCCAAATCTGTATTCGATCTTTTATTCGGTGGAATATATCCGCCAATACCAGTTATTGCTGCATATGGCCTGCTGGGTATTCTCTCAGTCATAAATTAATGTACTCTATTCTCTCTCTTATTATATAGCTATCCTATTAGGAATTACTCGTGTGTCTTTTGCGCCGTAAAACTACGGTTAATTTATGCGATTAATAAGTGAAAAAGTTGATTTTTGACAAAATAATTACGTTTTATCAGCATTTTTAACTGTTTTTTACGTATTACCTATACTAATCTTTTAATCGGTCTTTATGAGACGGAATTAAATATTGAATGTGCTTGTTTTTTCAGAATTTTAATCTAATGAAGTCCGTCCGAATTGGAAAATAGTCTAGTTGTTTTTTGGGTTTCAAACCATTAAGTGGAGAGTTTTGCCTGTTCCAAAAGTTCAGCCAAAATGACTATTCCTTCTTCGATCAATTCCTCTGATAAGGATCCGTAGCCAAGCCGTATTCCGCCAAAAACATTTTCTCTGCTGTAGTTTTCGGGATGCGGTATATGTACTGATCTTTCCTTTAATTTTTGGAATAAAAATGCCCAGTCGATTTGATGTTTAAAAGATAGCCAAACCGCCAATCCCCCTTGTGGAGAAGTGTAGTTCACATGATCCTGCAGATGTTTGTCCAATTGGGCAATCATAAAATCACGTTTCCTTTTGTAAAGCTGTGTTGCTTTTCGGATATGTCTACGAATTGTTCCATCCTGAATGAGTTCCAGTACAGCTTGCTCCATAATATTGTCACCTTGGATATCGATGATATAGCGAAGTTCGGTAATCTGCTGGAGCAAATGCTCGTTTCTCGTCGCAAGATAACCGATACGGAGTGCTGGTGCGACAACTTTGCTCAGCGTACCAATGTAAACTGTATTGATCAGCTCCTGCTGTGAAGCGAGCGGGTAATAGGGAGCTTGTTCAAAATGAAATTCGTAATCGTAATCATCCTCAATGATCGTGAAGTTATATTGGTTGGATAATGCTATTAATTGTGATCTCCGTTCTTTGCTTAATGTGACAGTGGTTGGATACTGTCGATGTGGGGTAAGGTACAGCGCCTTAATATTGCTCTTTTTCAATAAATGAGGCAGCAGTTCTTCAACGAGAAGACCATCGGCATCGACAGGAATAGGAATCAATTTCGCGCCGGCTTTTTCAAAGATCTTCCAGGCTGAATGGTATCCAGGAGACTCTACAAAGATATAATCATCGTGCTGTAATAGGCATTGGGCGACCAGGTACATGGCCATTTGGCTTCCACGACTGATGCATAGCTTATTTTTATCGATGTGCATGTTGCGTTCGATGTTGAGCATATTGGCGATTTCTTCACGAAAATCTAGATGACCTCGGGGATCGGCATATCCCATCATTTTCCAACGTGCGCTGCGTTTAAAAATTTGGCGATAAGCCCGTCCGAGCTGTTCTACCGGGGCAATCTTACTGTCTGGATTACCGTCATCGAATATAATACGTGTTGGAGGCTGAAGATCAGATAATTCGATCTTTTGTGCAACATATAGGTTCGAGCCATAAGGTAATTGGGCCGCTACAAATATACCTCTACGTGCTTGACTAACCAGCCAGCCTTCACTCAACAGCAACTGTATGGCATCAATTACCGTGTTTCGGTTTAATTTTAGTTGGGCTGCAAGAGATCTGCTACTCGGTAAGGCCGTTCCTTTCGGCAATCTACCTGATTGAATATCAGCAGCAATGTTATCCGCTATTTGGATGTAAATCGCTTTTGAAGAGGATCTGTCAATATCTATCGTTAAATTCCAAGGTCTAAGCATGAGGCTGTTGTATCGGGTAATTGTTCAAATATACAATTGTTCTGCAGGATTAAAATACATTCGATAGATGGCGCATGAGCAGTGCTGCGCTATTCTATTTAAGATGAGTTATTTTGTTTATTGCCTGTGTCGGCTGGACTAGGAATAAATAACCATCTTGGACTAGGAATGAAAGGGGATTTAAGTGGATTTTTGAGTTTTACTAATTCTAAGTCATTCATGAAACCATTTCCCGTTTTTGAGAAAGTTGATATTGCGATCGAACGAGCTCTTGGTTGCTTTGTCTATGATAAACAGCAGCAGGCCTATCTAGATCTCTATGGTGGTCATGCCGTTATTTCTGTTGGGCATAGCCATCCGCATGTTGTTGAGGAAACTATACAACAGATGAACAAGATCGGATTTTATTCAAATGCAGTTACAAATGATCTTCAGGATCGTTTGGCCGAACGCTTAGGCACTGCCTGTGGCTATCCGACCTATGCTATTTTTTACAGTAATTCGGGAGCTGAAGCAAATGAAAATGCACTGAAGTTAGCTTCGTTCCATACGGGAAGGAGGAAAGTATTGGCGATGTCCAATGCGTTTCATGGGAGAACCTCAGCTACGGTTGCGGCAACGGATATCCAGTCAATTCGTGCACCATTAAATGAAAGTGAACAATTTGTCTTTACACCTTTCAACGAGATCTCCAGTTTGAAAAAACAATTGGAAACGGAAGAATATTGTGCGGTCATTATTGAACCTATTCAAGGTGTCGGGGGAATTCATCGGGCAAGTCCTAGTTTCTTACAGGAAGTAAGAGCAATTTGCACGAAAACTGGGACCATGCTTATTTTGGATGAAATTCAATGCGGGTATGGGCGCACGGGACTTTTCTTTGCACATCAGCATGCAGGGATAGAAGCCGATCTAATTACGGTGGCCAAAGGGATTGCAAATGGGCTGCCGATGGGGGCAACAATTATTTCGCCTAAGATAAAGCCGGTCATAGGACAATTGGGGACTACTTTTGGTGGTAGTCATGCGGTCTGCGCGGCGGCTCTGGCTGTACTTGATGTAATTCAAAAGGAGCAATTGATTGATAATGCCGCAGCTGTAGGTGAATTTTTGTTGACAGAATTAAGAAAAATTCATGGGGTGAGTGAAGTTAGGGGGCAAGGTTTGATGATTGGCGTAGAGTTTGAAAACGATATTCGACATCTGCGCAAAGAACTGCTGTTTTCTGAAAAGATTTTTACAGGATATGCAGGACGCTATACGCTCCGTTTATTACCGCCGCTTTGTTTTACCATGAATCATGCGGAGACTTTTTTGAAGAGCCTACGGAAGCTTGTGCTCAAAGAGAAACTAGCCTATGATGTTTCGGGATATTGATTAGCCTCTCTATTGATTTTGTGCAAAGTTTTAATGCAGGATTCTCCAAATTAGCTGTCGCGCTTTGATAAATGTCGTAAAAGAAGTAATTTCACATCTAGCGTATTTAATCAGTAATAGTTTATAATAGATTTCATGACAACAACAAAATGTTTGCCTACAGCGGGTTTAGTGAGTATTAAGGAGGATAAATTATTATTAGCGTATAGCAACAATAGAAAGGCATGGTATCTGCCGGGTGGAAAGATTGATGCGGGGGAGGAAGCTCTGCAGTCCCTTCGTCGTGAAATTTTGGAGGAGCTAAATATCAATCTGGATCCGGATAAAATCTCCTATTATTGCCATGTTACAGCCCCGGCATACGGGCTTGTGCCAGAGGTTATCATGGAACAAGATTGTTTTCTGTATCCATTAACAGAGCAGATCGAACCCAGTAATGAGATTGGTGCCGTTCGTTATTTTTCACACCAAGAGTACCAGGAAGAACCGATCCAGGTCATTGGCGTTTTGCATGTGTTTGACAAGTTGAAGGCTGACGGATTGATTTAAAAACCCTGTCGCTACTAGATGCCATAGCCTTCATTGAGACAGCTTATACCTTTTGTGTCTTTTAAAGGTATAATTTTCTGGCTTTTGGTATCCATACGCCATGCCTTGACGATTTTGTCGAAATATTCTTTGCTTTCATCGACCCGGCTAATGGCTATAATTTCACTGTTTGGTTTGTCTCCTTGCTTGCAGTTGCATAAGCTAAGCTGCTCGTTGGACTTCAGTTTTTGGATATTGATGGTATCCAAAATCTTGTATTTGACTTTACCTTTGCTATCATCGGGTAACAATTCCTCTAAAATACAAACACCATTTTTGGCATTTGTAAAATAGCCGGCAGCAAAGCGATAATCGCCCTGTGCATTCTTGTCGGTTTCAATAAGTGCGCCAGTTGTGTAGGTATAAGATTTTAATTCAGCAATTTCATTGATCTCACGGAATACTTTCCCATATAAGGGGTTTTTCTGATCGTTAACGGTATTGAAACTGGACCAACTGCAGATGGATAGAACCGCAATCGGTATAATTAGTATATATCTCATAGTTTTCAACAATTAAAAACGTTATTAAGTT
>NZ_DDGR01000027.1:220232-333931 GCF_002337775.1 Sphingobacterium sp. UBA1897 | reverse complement strand
AACTTAATAACGTTTTTAATTCAGCACTATTGTGTCGACTGAATTTACTAAAACTAATTACGCGTTTACTTAGCCTGTGTTTCTTGCACTTTTTGAGATTCTTTATATACTTTACTGTCCTCGTCATCCATGTCCATGTCGAGATCCTCTTCTTTGTATTTTCCCATTTTTAAATGAAAGTTATCTGGAGTGCCCGTAATTCGCATAGGTATCCCAAAGATTCCAAAAGGAGGTAAGCCCAGTCTAAAACCCAGGTTCATCCGTCCGTCTAAGGTTACTTGGCCTTCAAAGCGAGGCCTGAATCCCATCATTTTCATTTTCGTGCGTTCGATGGTCATCACATTATTTTTGATATGGGATTTAATAACAACTTTTTTTACTTCGCCATCCTTCAATTTTTCTTTGGAAGTAGATTGACTAATTCCATTGAGTAGTTTGAAGCCTCTGAACTTAATCTGATTTAGCGTTAAGGATCCCTCGCCGACGATAGAAGGCATTACTGGTTGCATATTGCCATTCAATAGGCCTCCCAATTTGTAATCCAATGAAACAAGACCATAAGCATTTTTGGCAGAGCTAACCATTTCCCTGAACATCGGTATCTCTTTGTAAGCGCGTTGAATATCAAAGCTGTCGGCTTTCACCGCATAATCAAAACTTGCTCTACGTGGATTTATGGGACGATAACTTCCGTTCATATCTACTTTCAGTCCCGCAAGTTCGAAGTTTGTCTTATTAAGTGTCATCTTACCTTCTTTTACCTGTAGGTCTCCTTTGAAATCTTTGATATTCATTTTGTTATATGATATGGCGTTGACAAGCCCTAAGACCTGAACGTCCAAATTTTTGGGGAGAAGAACCACACCGCTTTCGGACGTGCCTGCAGCTGTCGAGGAAGATGGTGATCCGAAAACCACGAAATCATCCACATTGATTTTCTTGCTGCTGAGTGTAAATTGACCTTTTAACGGTGCTTGACTACTTGTTGCATAATTAATAATATTGTTGAGATATCCTTTGATAGAAATATCATTCTTAGCATAGGCAACCAGGAATTTATCGAAATTCATTTTCTCCTGATTAAAACTGAAGTTTCCACTTCGAATTGCAATAGGCTGTGGAAGCATGTCGGACTGAACCTGGATATTCCCAATATTTAACCGACCGCTATTTTGAAGTCGGTTATAATGACCATTGGTGGCATCGCTCTGTAAGCCTTTTAAACTAAAATCCGTATAGATAAAGCCATCGACATTGGTACCATCCAATGCAAAGAGTTTATAAATAGGGCCGAGATTGAGCTTACCCTTGGACTGTATGTTGTATTTGATGTTATTGAAGTTCTTGAGGTCTGCATTCAAGAAAAAAGGTTCACCCGCAAATGTAAATGATACCGGTAGGATTTTGACATTCAGATCTCGAAGTGAACCTTTTTCGCTATTGACAAAAGCTTCGACCTGAATATTTTCCATCGGGATAGGATAATCATTTGACTTGATTAATCCATTCTTCATCACGATAGACGTATTGGTTTCGGGAAAAATGTTTCGTTTGAGATCCACATAACCTTTTGCTATGAGGTTGACATCCACCAATCCCGCCAATTCGACTTGTTTAATTGGGTAGAAATTTTTGATATCTGCTAAATTAAATGATGCCTTTAAATCCGAATTGACTGCAATTTTATTAAAATCTGTTATTGAAATAAATCCTTTTATATAGTTGTTAAGTGCCTGAACAGAAATGTCATGGATTGCTATTGATGCACTTTTTAACTGGCCATCGGGATCCTTTGCTTCCAGGCGATAAGCAATTTTGTCCAATCCCTGTGGGAGCTTAGCCAATTTGAATTTACCATCTACGAGTGTATTTTTGATATCAAAAGTAGGAATGGATGCGACGTATTCCTGTTCGCGTTTTTGAAGTCCTACCTTACGAATAGCTTTGGCGTATGTGCCGTCGATTTTCGCGTCAAGATTCCATTTCCCACCGAAAGAAAAATCGGGAAACTGTAGCGAGGCATGGAGTTTATCGAGATTAAGATCACTTTTTATGTTGGCATGCACGGTTACAGGGTGTAGTCCAGCTATTTTACCCTGAGCATTGAAAAAGCCTGAAGCAACTTTAAAGTCAAATTGTTTAAGATCAATTTGTAGTGAGTCCGGATTCAGTGCCGGCAAGTCTATCCGTAATTTTGCGTTCCAGTCTGTTAGCGGATTGGTGGATTGTTTATAAGCAAGAAAGCCATTGTTGACCATGAGCCCAAGTGAAAGATTAGGCATTTTGTTGTTGTCGACAATATAATCACCTTCTAGATTAACAAAAACCTCAGATGTACCTTTCACGGTGAGGTCCTTGATCCAAGAAGCGTAGCTATTTGGGACTAATGAAAGTAATTCGGCCAGGGTACTTTCCTGAGATTTCAATTTAAAATCAAGGTGATATCCATGGGATATAAATGACAGGAGCCCTCTGAATCGAACCGGTAGCTGGTTAATCTTGATATCGTTTCGTTCAAATACGAATGACAAGTTGTTGGTATTGATCCGTGTAAGTAAATTGGCATCAATTGATTTTCGGTCCACATATAGTTCGTTGTCAAAAGAGAAGGAGAAAGATGCAATTTTTGCCCGTGTATTTAAGTCAAATATATTTGACATGAGATCCCCCTTGCCTTCATATTCCAAATCCTTTGCTTCTATCTTAAGCGGAATAGAGCGGTCTTCGTAATGTAGATTGGTTTTTTCCAGTTTAATCAGTTGGAAGGCTAAAGCACTGCTTTCGGAATTGTCTTGTGTTTTTGTGGAATCAGCGGGGCTAGATTTATAAATATTGTAATTGGCATTACCCAGGGAGTCAACCAGAATGTTGATCTTTCCGCTGTTCACGATAAATTTATCGATGACAATTTTGGATTTGAGCAGGCTCATCAAATCCACACCAAAACTTACTTTCTTTGCGGCAAGTAGTGTATCGTTCTTAAAAGGTTCGGCACCTTTTAATAAGACATCATCCATCGACGCTGTCAGCAGTGGAAACTGGTCAAAGAAGGTTAATCTCACTTTAGCGTAGTTTAACTCGCCCTTGATATGTTCGTTTACCAGTGATTTGACCTTGCTATTGACTTCATTTTCGAATATATAAGGGATGGATAATATGCTGATAACGAGTAAGACTATGATGCTTGCAAAAACGATAGCGATACGTTTCACAACCTTTATAAATGTAGCTTTTGACACTTTGTAATTTTTTGTGGTTACAAAAGTCAGAAAATTATTATTAATCTCAGTTATATGATGCATTTATTTTGAAAAGAGCTTGGATTATGTCGTTTTTCATTGACAAAAGGCTGGGTTAGAGCCTTTCTTATGAACTTGTTTGCTAAAGCTTTGAAAATTTTGATGTATTTTTGCGCCGTGAAATTTCGATTTAAAAATGCCGAACAGAAAAATAGTATTATCCTGATTGTCTGTTTGTTGTTGCTGCTGCTGGTAGGAGGGGGATTGCTCGGTGTTATCCATCATAAAGTTGATCGTCTTAAGAAAAGAATATTGATCGATTTTGCGGATGAGAATATGTTTCTTGTCAAAAAGCAATTGGAATTGCTACAGCAGGATCTGTACCTTTCTGAGAAAAAAATATTGGAACAACCCACGTTTGATCCAAAGGAAAGTGGTGATTCCTTATTGGTCATTATCCCGGTAGGCCAACCTGATTATATGAGCCATAGGATGCTAACATTGTTACGGACACGAACAATAAATCATCGGCTATATCATATCTATATGGATATCGAAAGGCTGAATGCTTATTTTTCGAAGCTCAATTTCGGAAGGCGGGCTTATTTTGAGATCTATGATGACCGCGGCATCTGTGTATATTCTCCAGATAATCGAAAATGGGGAAAGAGAAATACTGCCGCTGTGTCAAAACAGGGGCAAATTGTCCAGTCAGATTTTCTGCAGCTGGACGTGATGGTTAATTCCTATCCCTGTAACATTCTGTTTGTTGGTGGTGAAATCAAGGTGTATGTTCTCTTGTTGAGTATCGAAGAAGAAATCCAGGAATTGTTGACCTATAGTATCTTGCTCGGTGTGGGGTTAATGTTGGTGGCGATGGTATTGATCTATTTCAATGTTATGGAGCGACGCAAGATTCAACAATTGAAATTGCTTGCTTTGAAGCAGAAAAATGAATATACGCAGATGCGTCTAGTACAATTGCGACAACAGATCAATCCACATTTTCTATTCAATACATTTGGGTCGCTTCAGTACCTGATCGGAAAAGACGATGAACTGGCCAAGTCTTTTATTGGAAAGATGACCAAGGTTTATCGTAAAATGTTGCGTACAGATGAGGCAGAATGGTCTACGCTAAGGGAGGAACTGGAATTGGCCAAAGCCTATTTCTTTTTGCAGCAGGTGCGGTTCGGCGCGGCATTGCAGGATATGGATATAAATATTCCAAGAGAATTATTAGAACAGAAAATTCCACGTTTGGGTTTGCAAATGCTGATCGAGAATGCGATAAAGCATACACGCATTTCGAAAGAGAATCCGCTTACTATTCTTTTAATCTATATACCCGAAACCAACCTGCTGGAGGTTAGCAACAACTGGCAGCCCAGACAGGGAGCGGAGCTTGAAGGTGAGGGGTACGGGCTCAATTATTTGTCATCCATCTATAGTTACTATGCCATGGCAGGTTTTCATTTCGGGTTAGAGTCGGGGCAATTTATTGTGCGATTACCAATCGCATAATGCTGTATATGAATAATGAAATTGAAGATGTCTACGTATTCATGTTTTTATAGTGCGTGTTCATCGCTCTGAATTGCGTGTTCATCTCTTTATGTATTATTCTGTACAATATTTTTAACAAATTTGGCTCTTAATCCAGCGGTTTTAGTTTGTGATTAGCCTAATCTTATCCCATAAAATGCCAAGGTCTTTATAAAGTGCAACTTATGATTGACCTCCATGGAATAGATGCAATTACTTTCTGATTCAAAATCCGAAGCTAGAATAGGCTTAGGATCAACAATGGATTTTCGGTTGATGTTACGTCGTCACCAGTGAAAAACAAATAGAATGCCACGAGCTCATTTATGCCTTTGAAAGCGAGCTCAAAAATAATTATTTGATGAAAAACACTTATACTAAGCTAGCCATTGGTCTTTTATTTTCGGCGGGTCTAATGCAATCTTGTTCTATATTGCAAACAGTAGGTTTAAGAAAAAAAGAGACGGTTACTTCTGCCAAAGATTCTACAGCCAAGAAAGATACTACAGCTGCATACGACAAATTGTTGAAAGATGCGCGTGTGGATAGCGGAATGTTTACTGTGATCCGTAAAGAAAACAACTACTACTTTGAAATTCCATTGAAAAAGATGGGGCAAGATATATTGTTGATCCAAAAGCTATCTTCTGTACCGTTGGCCTTGAATGAGGCTGGGGTAAACAAAGGGATGAATTATGAAAATAAGGTCATTCGTTTTACCCATCGTAAAGAGAAAAAAGAAGTGTGGGTTTCGGAGATTAAACCGCAGGTCGAAGTACCTAAGGGTGACGCAATAGCCGCTTCGGTATATGATAATTATCGTCCTTCTTATATTGAATCTTTTAAGATTGAAAACTATTCAAAGGATTCAAGTGCCGTGGTGATCAAAGTCAATAAAGTATTTGACGGTTCAGAAAAAAGCTTTACGGATGTGTTTACGTCTTTGGGTTTGGGAACTTCACCTAAAACGAGTATATCTACCGTTGAAGACATTAAATCCTATGCGAATAATATCGTTGTGAAGTCTGTATTCTCTACCAAGGTCACTGAAGGTAATGAATCTGTACCGGTTTCTTTAGAAATTACAAGTAACCTTTACGAATTGCCTGAAAATCCTATGGTTGCGCGGTTTGCAGATCCAAGAGTAGGTTTCTTTACTTCACCACGTTGGTATTTTAATGATAAACAACAGGAACTGGATAAGAAAAATCTAGTCAATCGCTGGCGTTTAGAACCGCGTGACGAAGATAAAGCGCGGTATCTGAAAGGGGAGTTGGTCGAACCAAAGAAACCGATTGTCTTTTATTTAGATCCGGCGACACCAAAACAGTGGCGACAAGCGATCATCGATGGAGTTCATGATTGGCAGGTTGCCTTTGAAGCTGCTGGTTTCAAAAATGCAATTCTGGCCAAACAACAGCCGGATAGTGTCAAATTTGATCCCGATGATGCGAATATTTCCTCTATTGTTTATGCAGCATCTGCTCAGGCTAATGCCATGGGACCTTCAGTGGTCGATCCGCGCTCGGGGGAGATCCTTGAAGCCGATGTGATCTGGTGGCACAACGTCATGACGATTTTAAATAGCTGGATGCGTATACAAACAGGTATAGTAGATACATCGGTACGATCCAATGTGTTTTCGGATGAAAAAATGGCACATGCCATTCGCTTTGTTTCTTCCCATGAAATTGGCCATACCTTGGGTCTTATGCATAACATGGGCTCCTCGGCAAGTTTTCCTGTTGATTCATTGCGTAGTAAAAGCTTCACCACCAAAATGGGGGGGACTGCTCCTTCAATTATGGATTACGCTCGTTTCAATTATGTGGCACAACCCGAAGATGGTGTGGAACAGATTACTCCCGTGATCGGTGCTTACGACAAGTATGCCATTGGCTGGGCTTACCGTTGGTATGGCAAAACGCAACCTTGGGATGAAATTCCTTTGTTGAGAAAGGAAATTGACAGCCATGTACATGATCCTATTTACCATTACGGTGAACAGCAAGATTCTAAAAATATCGTTGATCCGCGGGCTCAATCGGAAGATCTTGGTGACGACGCGATGAAAGCTGGTGAATATGGCATGCTGAATCTGCGTCGTATGATGCCTAATATTATCAACTGGACCACTAATGTAGGTGATGATTACTACCGTGCCGGTAAATTATATATGGGTGTAGTCGGACAATGGTACGCGTATGCTGACCATGTCTTAAATAATATTGGGGGTATATACCTGGAGAATGCTGTTTTGGGCGATCAAAAAGATGCCTATAGTCCAGTACCAAAAGACAAACAAGTACGTGCTTTGGAATACCTCAAGAAGAATGTCTTTTACATGCCTGAGTGGTTGTTCGTCCCAGAGCTGATGGCAAAAACTTTTCCATTGAAAGATTCACCAATAGGACCATTTGAGTATGCTCCTTATAACTTACAACGTGAATTTCAGTATGCCATGTTGTATAAACTGGTCAACGATGAACGTTTGCTGCGTATGGTTGAGATGGAAAATCTTTTTGGAAGTAGAAAAGCATGGAGTGCACCTGAGTTTCTAACTTCTGTACGTCAGACGATCTTTGCTAAAACCATCAGTGGACAATCGTTGGATCTTAAAACACGGATGCTACAACAAAACTATGTGGATGTTCTGATGGTATCTACAAACAAATCCATGGAGAAATTAAATGCGAAGAAACTGGCAGGCATTGAGCAGCTAGTTGAAGCGACACAACCTGATCTATGTTTACATCCGCAACATGCATCCTCTTCACAAACGGGACTTCGGAATGTACATGTCACTGGCATGATACGTACTTCCGATATGTTGACCTATAAACGTGCTGAACTATATGAGATTTACCAGTTGTTGAAACAAAAGCAGCGGACAGGTGACGCGACTACAAAATCGCATTACATGGATCTTTTACTACGTATTGCAAATACCTTAGAATTAAACTAATATATTAACATCTACCAAAATGAATAAGTTTTTAATACCGTTGACCTTCATGTGTGTGCACGTTGCGCATGCGCAGGAATCCAGGGAACTGAAAGGAAAGGTTTTGGATGCGGTCACGTTAAAACCGGTCGTGGGGGCGACGGTTGTCGTTGAAAGTTCGGCAGTAGCAGAAGATATCGGTGTACCTAATCAGGTGCAGCAGTCGGCATTGGGTTCATTGACCGATGCCGCTGGTGAATTTCGCTTAAAAGTGCCTAGTAATTTAAAATATGTAACGATTAGCTATGTCGGGTACCAGCGTATTCAGGTGCCGGTATTTCAGGATCATAAAACAATCTTGCTTCAGCCAAGTGGTGAGTCCTTGGATGAAGTGATCGTAACAGGTTATACGGATATCAAAAAACGTAAGAATACGACGGCTTACAATAAAATCAATGTAGCGGACATCAAACAGACGGGGGTTGCATCGATCGATGAAATGCTTGCTGGTCAGGTGGCAGGTTTGCAGTTGAGCAATTTTAATGGCGGCCCCAATAGTGCTCCACAGATCCGTATTCGTGGTACTGTATCACTCAATGGCACACAAGATCCCTTATGGGTGATTGACGGACTGCCGATTGAAGGTACGGCAATGCCAAACCGAATAGAGAAAGATGATCTTAATAGCTTGACAAATCTTCCTATTGCAGGCATCAATCCCGATGATATCGCCGATATTACCGTTTTAAAAGATGCTGCGGCGACTTCAATTTATGGTGCCCGGGCCGCAAATGGGGTCATTGTGATTACCACAAAAAGAGGTAAATCTGGTCCCGCAAAATTGCAGGTGTCAGCAAATACCTTTGTGACGCAACGTCCGGATTTCGGTAAACTCAATCTGATGGATGCTAATGAAAAAGTGAATTTTGAGTTATTGATGGCCAATCGTACGGATCTCAATTATCGTACGGATAAGGGCGCTGTTATGCGGATACTAAATAAAGCAAATGCATTGGATGCTTATCGCACCGGTGGTTTAGCAGCTTTATCACCGGAAGTACAGCAGTCGATCAGTCAATTGCGCACGCAACAAACGAATTGGGGGAATGAATTATACCGTCAGGCGGTCAATCAACAGTATTCCGCGTCTATTTCAGGCGGTAATGATGGGCATCGCTATTATTTGTCAACAGGTTTGTACGATGAAAAAGGTGCTACAAAAGCGGTAGATCTTCGTCGTTATTCATTGACATTAAATAACGATTTTACAATCAACGATCGGTTTAAAGCTGGTATTAATATATTAGGATCAGTTTCGAATAGACAAAATCCGATTCAGGATCGTGATGCTTTCACGAACCCAAGTTATTATGTGCGTTCGGTTAATCCATATCTTTCAGTTTATGATCAATCTGGGAAATTTAACTATGATCCAGATATCGAGGGCTTTGAAAGAGATACTTATATCCCATTTAACGCAATTGAAGAGCGTGATAATACCAAATACACGTTAACAAATAAAGCACTGAAAGCAATCAGTTATTTGGAATACGCTATTTTACCACAGTTATCCCTGAGAACAGAGCTTGGTTTGCAATTTGATGAAAATAAAACTGAAAAATTTGCAGATCAGGAAAGTTATAACACCCGAAAATTGCGTGCTGCGACCCGCTACTACGATGCCGCCAGCAAGACAAATAAGTATTTTTTGCCTACTGGTGGGACAATAGAAAATTCCAATAATAGCGTTTTCCAATACAATTGGAAAACTTATTTAAAGTACAACAAAACCTGGAACGATCGCCATGAGCTGGAATTGATGGGAGGAACGGAACTGAGACGGAGCAAGAGTGAAATCGTAACAACGAAGGGATTCGGGTACAATCCGGCAACATTGACGACGCAAACACTTGTTTTTCCAAATAGCAACTACCAAAATGACTCAAGGTTTGTACAGTATAAAAAAGGATTTGTAGAAAGCTCATATGCCTCGTTCTATGGGAATGCGACCTATACTTTTGATCGGAAATACAATGTATATGCAAGTATTCGACAAGATGGTTCTAATATGTTTGGTGTTGATCCCAAATATCGTTTTCTACCGATTTGGTCTGTTTCGGGATCATGGAATGTGCTAGAGGAAGAGTTTATTAAAGGAAAAACCGCTTTGTCTGATCTCCGAGTGCGCGCGTCTTACGGTACGCAAGGAAATATTGATCGCAATACTTATCCTTTTATTGTTGGTTTTTATAATAACATTACCATGTTGCCAGGAAATAATGAAGGAACTGTATTTGTTGAGATGCCTGCTAATGATAAACTTCGCTGGGAAAAGACCCAATCTTATAATGCTGGGATTGATTTAGGCCTATGGAAAAACAGATTAAATATTACGGTTGATTATTATAACAGAAAGAGTACCGACTTAATCGATTATAGTGCAATACCTTTGGAAAACGGTTTCCAAAACGTAAAAGTTAATTGGGCCTCAGCAAGAAACCAAGGCGTGGAATTGACGATATCAAGCCGTCAGATCCAAACGGATAAATTCTCCTGGTCAACGGACTTTAATATTGCACACAATAGTAATAAATTATTAAAAGTACTCGCTGATCCAAAAGCCTATGCGCTTGAAACACAGGAAGGGCGTCCAATTAATGGCCTATACGTATTGGAAACGGCTGGTTTGGATAAAGATGGGGTGATGCAGTTCAGAAATCAGGATGGATCCGTTTCGAGCTTTGAACAGTTTTTTGGATTATATGATCCATGGGCGGAGTTTTTGCCAGGTTATATTTCGCAAACCGATATGACCGCTGCAGAATACCGTTCTAAATTTAAATACAAGGGTAGTAAAGATCCGAAGTTTATCGGCGGAATGACCAACCGTTTCCGTTATGCTAATTTTGATCTCGCAATTTCTGCTGTGTTTAATTTGGAGCGTTGGGTAAGCCGTACACCGACTTATAATCCGGCTCTGGTAGACCGTGGTCAGAATTATACAACAGATCTTTTGAAGGCACTGCAAGAGGGTGGTAATATGCCTGCTTTGGGAAGCATAAGTTCTGAATTCAATGATCGCTGGATGGCCTATGCTTGGTTGGAAAGCAATGATCCAATTAAATCATTCAATCTCTATGATATCTGGGCAAAGAAAATGAGCTATGTCCGCATCAATAGCATTCGTTTAGGTTATACACTCCCTGCTGCATTAAGTAAAAAAATTGGTACAAGCAATTTACGCGTGAATGTAGAAGGACGTAACCTATTTGTCTTTGGAGCAAATTATGACGGATATTTTGATCCTGAAACTTACGGTAATTATTATGCACAACCGATCAGCAAGTCTTTTGCCTTCGGTCTGTCAGCGAGTTTTTAATTCTTTTAATTGATTTATAACATGAAAAAGATAGTTTATTTTGGAATGATCATGGCAGCCAGTGCATTGAATTCCTGCGATAAATATTTAGATATAAAACCGGTAGGGACGGTTATCCCTACTTCGGAAAGTGATTTTAGAGGTTTAATGACAAGCAGTTATGCAAACTTTCCTGCACATAAGTCCTATTTGTCCTTGCGGACAGATGAGCTATTGTTGGATGAAAGTTCGACTGATGCCGCTAGAACCAAAGATATTTATCTTTGGAACGATCAAAATCCTGATCCGACAACAATTGCTTATCCCTATCTGACATTTTATAGTAGTATTTTTTATACCAATCAGGTCATTAGTACAATCGATGAAAAGTTGGCTAGCAATGCAGCAGTGGACCAAATCAAAGGAGAAGCTTATCTGATGCGTGCTTATGCTCATTTTGAGTTATTAAATCTCTACAGCGAGGTCTATTCGGCGAGTAATGCAGGGCTTCGGGGCGTTCCTTTATCGACAAAGATTGACCTGGAACAACGTTTTGTACCTGCGACCATTGGAGAGTCTTATGCGCAGATCCTGGCTGATATGGGAAAAGGGACAGCTTTACTGACTGTGGATGATCAGGCAAAAGGTGTTAATTATCGCTTTAGCAAACGCGCTGCTTTTGCCATGGCCTCACGCGTTCATTTATATCGCGGTGAGTGGCAAGAAGCAATTGATGCCGCTAAAAAAGCTTTGGTTATAAATGACAAATTGGTTGATCTCAATGCTGCTGGAAGCCTACTTCCGAATGATTTTGAATCAGCGGAGATGATTATGGCTTTGGAAAAAGTATCTGTTCCTGGAGTACGTACAAGTTCCTTTATTTCACCGGCCTTGTTAGACAGTTATTCTGCAGGCGATTTGAGAAAAGGTCGTTACTTCCAAAAAAGTGGGGGCGATTATGTATCCCTCAAAGGTGGGGACAACCGTTTTAATGTGAGTTTTAGAAATGCTGATCTTTATTTGACGTTGGCCGAATGTTATGTTCGTCTGGGAAATACAGCAGAAGCATTAAAATATCTGTCTGCTTTAAAGAAAAACAGATTTACCGCAGATGCCTATGCCAAAGAAACTAAGGCTGACGCAGGTTTGTCAAAGGAGCAATTACTAGATGCGGTTCTGCTGGAACGCAAGCGTGAACTGGCGCTAGAGGGATTACGGTGGTATGATCTAAAACGGACGACAAGACCGGCGATCACACACAGTAGTTTCGGCAGAACGGTAACACTGCAGCAGAACGATCCTCGTTATGTGATACGTTATCCACAGGAAGCAATCAATAATAATCCCGATCTGTTGAAATAATCTATTTTTTTAAATCCTATATATATTAATCCATTTTCTTTTTAGGAAATGGATTTTTTATTACATTCAACCCATGGGATGGAAAATACTGATTGTCGAAGACGAAGACTGGGCTTTTGTAGGCTTAAAGGAGATGTTGACTGCGCGCTATGGAGAAAGTGAACTGACCTTTACCAATGCAAAAGAGGTTCAGGAAGCGGTGGTGACAATCAATAGAAATCAATTCGATCTGATTTTTATGGATATCCACCTGATGGATGGGCTGAGCTTTGAAATTTTTAAGCAGGTATCTATCGATGTGCCGCTTATTTTTACGACGGCTTACGAACAATATGCCTTGGAGGCCTTCCAAAATAGAGGGTATGCCTATTTGTTAAAACCTTTCGACAGCGACGAGTTGACTGAGGTCATGAAACGTATCGAACCGCTACTACCTAAAGTAGAACCTCGGCTCAAACAGCGTTTTTTAGTGAAATATGGTAATTTTTTAAAGTCGCTGGCCATTGCTGATATTGCTTATTTTATGGCAGAAGACAAAGAGTTGTATGCTGTAGAAAAAGGATCTGGAATTGCATATATTATTGAAGATACCATCACTCATCTCGCTACACAGGTAGATCCAACAGTTTTTTTCCAGATCAATCGTAAATTTCTTGTTCGAATAGATGCGATTCAATCCATGTTAAAAATTAGTCGAAATAGAATCAAATTAGCGTTAATGCCCTCAACTCCAGCGGGAATTGTAGTCATTGTTAGTGAGGAACGATCTCCGAAGTTTCAAAAATGGCTTGATCAATAATAGTAAGTTAGCTTACTAAATGACTTTTATAAGCTTAGTTTTTAATTTTAAGTACTTTATTTATAGTGTTTTGTGTTTTAGCGAAACAAAATCTATTAATTCAATAGATTTTGTTATATATTTGCGTTCCAATAAAAACTACTTATTCAGTAGATTTTATTGGAATGCAAGGAGCCACTGTGTTTTTTGTATTTAATCACACTTAACTTATTTAGTAAAGCATTCTTACGATGTACGCAAAACTTAAATACATTCCTATTGCTGCGATAGCATTATCAGGTGTCAATATGAACAGGTTGTATGCTCAGCAGCGGGCTATACAAGGAAAAGTTGTTGATGCCAAAACCGGTCACCTACTTCCTGGAGTAAATGTTCGCATTTCGGGGCAAAATCAAGGAACCTTAACGAATTCAAAAGGAGAGTTTACAATCAATGTCACAGGTGACGTATTACCTGTATTGGAATTTTCTTTTGTAGGTTATGAATCTCAACAGCTAAAAGCAACAAGTACAAACTTAACATTGTCCTTGAAACCCTCCAGTACAGATCTGGAAGAAGTGGTGGTGGTGGCTTACGGTACTGCCAAACGTACAAACATAACGGGGTCGGTCAGTACGGTGAGCAGCAAAGCTATTGAAAA
Organism: Sphingobacterium sp. UBA1897; assembly: GCF_002337775.1. Lineage (NCBI taxonomy): Bacteria > Pseudomonadati > Bacteroidota > Sphingobacteriia > Sphingobacteriales > Sphingobacteriaceae > Sphingobacterium > Sphingobacterium sp. UBA1897. The sequence goes on along the minus strand of NZ_DDGR01000027.1, from coordinate 320,044 downwards.
TAGACAGGTATCAAATATTACGAAGGCCCTGGAGGGACAGGTACCGGGCTTACAGTCCGTAGCTTCCTCGGGACAGCCAGGTACTGAAGCAGCCATCCGTATTAGGGGTATCGGCTCCATTAATGCCTCCAGTTCACCTCTGATCGTGTTGGATGGTAGTCCTTATGCCGGGGATATTAACTCCATCAATCCGAATGACATTCAGTCTATCTCTGTTTTAAAAGATGCAGCATCAAGTGCACTTTACGGATCCAGAGGGGCGAATGGTGTGATTATTATTACTACTAAGTCTGGTGTGTCTTCCGACAACACCAAGATTAATCTCAATTTTACACAGGGCTATTCAACCCGTGCAGTTCGTGACTATGACCAGGTATCGACCGATGAATATTTTCAGCTCTATTGGGAAGCTTTGAGAAACAAAAACCTGTCAAATGGCCTTACAGCAGAGCAAGCGGCGTCCAACGCAAGTAAGACCGTATTGACAGATTTAAATATCAATCCGTATGGCAGTCAATACCCGCAGCCGGTCGGAGTAGATGGTAAGTTGGTTGCCGGAGCTAAGACACTATGGGATGATCCATGGACCGACGTATTGCAACGTACTGGAGTGCGTACACAAGCAGATCTAGGGTTTAGTGGTGGTAGTGCCAAAAGCACCTATTATATTTCGGGTGGTTATCTGAACGATCAGGGGATAGCGATTGAATCTGGATTTAAAAGGTACAACCTGCGCGCAAATCTTGACAGCAAAGTGAAATCCTGGTTAAATGTCGGTCTCAATATAGGTGGTAGCAGTACACAACAAAAATATCCGCAGTCTGAGGACAGCAATACGGCAAACATTATAAATTTTACGAGACTGGTACCATCTTTTTATCCATACTATGAGCGCAATGCAGATGGTTCATATGTGCTTGATGGAGCCGGAAATAAGATTTACGATTTTGGAGAATATCGTCCAAGTGGTGCAACACCACGTAATAATCTAGCTGCTTCTCTTCCTTTGGACAGAAATGATATCCGTCGGGAAAATCTATCTGCCCGGACTTATCTGGAAGTGTTGTTTTCCAAAAATTTAAAATTTAAGTCGACATATAATGTTGATTATATCAACGGGAATACACACGACTATACCAATCCTTTGTTGGGAGACGGTGTGAATACGGGCGGGTATGTTTATCGTTCAAATGTGCGTACCGTAGCGCAGACCTGGAACAATTTATTGACTTATGAGAAGCAGTTTGGCTTACATTACCTCAATGTATTGGCCGGTCAGGAATACTATGATTTTAATAGTAGCAATATCAACGGTAGCAGACAGCAATTTGTGCTCCCTTACTTTGATGAACCTGCTGCGGCATCACAACTCAATAACTTCACGGGATCAAGTGCTGGGTATAGGCTATTGAGTTTCTTGGGAAGAGCGGAGTATAATTATGATAACAAATATTATTTATCGACTTCGTTACGTACTGATGGTTCGTCGCGCTTTTCGCCAGCAAAACGTTGGGGAACATTCTGGTCTGTGGGTGGATCTTGGAAGCTGAAACAGGAAGAATTTTTGAAGGATAACACAACGATTGATCAGCTGACGGTAAGAGCAAGTTATGGTGGACAAGGAAACGATAATTTAGGTACCTATTATGCTTATAAAGGACTTTATACCATTGCAAATAGTTTGGGTAAAGGCGGAACGTATACCGGTAGGTTGGCTACACCAGATCTAAAATGGGAGTCGAACCTCAATTTGAACGTAGGTGTCGATGTATCTGCATTTGAAAACCGGGTTTCATTGAGTGTGGAGTACTTTAACCGTCGGAGTAAGGATTTGCTGTTCACCATGCCGATGGCTTATTCAACAGGCTATACGGGCTATGATGCAAATATTGGAGCGCTGAAAAATACCGGTATCGACGTGGATATTCGTACTGTACCGGTTCGAAATGAAAATTTTAAATGGAATTTAGACGTCAATCTTTCGCATTACAAAAACAAGATTACAGCTTTGCCAAAAGATAACAAACCGATCATTACGGGGAATAAGCTTTTGCGTGTAGGCGGAAGTATCTATGATTTTTATCTGCCGGAATGGGCTGGAGTAAATCCAGATAACGGTCTGCCGCAATGGTATACCGCTGATAAGGACGGTAATAAAACAGGTGAAAAAACTTCGGAATACAGTAAGGCTGGTAATTTTATTGCCGGGACTTCATTGCCAGATCTTGTCGGTGGGGTTCAAAACAGTTTCACCTACAAAAATTTTGATTTGTCTGCTTTGTTGAGTTTTAGTTTGGGTGGACAGATATTAGATAACGATTATATTCAGCTTATGCATAACGGTAATAATCCGGGACGTGCTTGGTCCAAGGAGATCCTCGAGCGCTGGACGCCTGAGCATACGCAGACCGATGTGCCTAAATTGACAACCGATAACTTGAATTGGACTTCTTCGTCCACACGTTTTCTTTACAGTGGCACTTATGCACGCCTTAAAAATGTGAGTTTGGGCTATAGATTACCTTCGGATTTATTGAAGCGGATAGGTGTAGAAAAACTTCGTGTCTTTGCAACTGCCGAAAATCTATTGACATTTTATGGTCATCAAGGAATGGATCCAGAACAGACGGTGAATGGGGCGACCTATTTTCGCTATCCGGCAATGCGAACAATCTCTGGCGGTATTCAGCTTGTTTTTTAATGCCTTATTGTTAATCTGAGAATTTAAATGAAAATCATGAAACTAAAAATTGTATATATCATCTTGGCGCTCTCTCTAGTGAATGCATCATGTAAGGATGCGCTTGAGTTGGATCCGACCACTTCTGTGCCGGAAGGTGAAGTGTTTAAAAATACCGACAATGTTGCTACGGTGATCAATGGTACCTGGAAGTATTTAAATGATACCTATTTTACTTATGCCAATCCAGGTTATACGGCGGTAATGCGTACAAGTGATGCAATGGGAAGTGATGTTGCGGTGACGACCAAATATGGTTATCGCGACGCATACGCATTTACCGAATTAACAAACAATCGTTCTAATCGCGTTAATTCTTTTTGGATAATGCTGTATAAAGTGATCGATAATATGAATAATGTGATCGCGAAAGTGGATGGAGCTGAGGGATCTGTCGAAACCAAGCATGTATTGAAGGGAAGAGCGAAAGCATTGCGCGCGTTTTCTTATCTAAACCTGGCGACTTTTTACCAGTTCAGTTATCTGAAAGATAAAAATGCCAAGTCTGTTCCGATCTATACCGAACCCAGTACATTGTCGACTGAAGGAAAATCAAAGTCAACACAGGCAGAAGTGTATGAACTTATCTTGAAAGATCTCAAAGACAGTGAAAGCTTGTTGGCTTCTGCTAGTAGAGCGGATAAATACGAAATCAATGCGGATGTCGTGTATGGTCTGCTTGCGAGAACCTATTTGCAGGTAGGCGAATGGAAGCTAGCCGCGGAATATGCTGAAAAAGCAGCTCAGAAGTATAATTTAATGACTCCGTCAGATTATCAGGCAGGTTTTAATGATCTTGGAAATAGTGAGTGGATTTGGGGACATCAGCAGACTAACGAGCAAAATGTGGCAAGTTATACATTTCATTATTTGGATGTGTCGTCAGCTGGATCTTATTACTATAGTTTTATGGCCGATCCTTATTTTAAAGATTTATTCGATACCAGTGATGTGCGTTACGCTTTATTTGAATGGGATAATTTACCTGGTCGGGAAGGTTTCCTACGGTATAAGAAGTTTAAGTTTAAGTCCAATTTAATTGGAGATATTGTATACATGCGTGCTTCTGAAATGGTTTTGATAGCGGCTGAAGGTTATGCAAGAGCTGGTGAAAACGATAAAGCGGTAGCAGCGCTGAATAAATTACGGACGGCTAGAAACGCTAAGCTGTTTTCAGGAAATGATAATGGACAATTAATTGCTGCCATTCTTGTTGAAAGACGCAAGGAACTTTGGGGTGAAGGATTTGCTTTGTCGGATATTCTTCGGACTCAGGGAAAGGTTGTGCGTAAATCCTATCTTGATGCTGGGGGAAAACCTATTCAAGTAGAAATTGCGGGTGCAGACGGTAAGCCTAAGCTGGTTAATGGTCAAGGGCACCGGGTTATTAAATTTCCTGATGGTTCTAATTTTGTAGAAAACAGTCCTTATTATTTATTTGCTATACCATACGAAGAGACGGTTCGAAATCCGAATCTTTAGTATGTTAGTTGTTGGTTTGTTATTTAAGAAATCCGGTGCACTTCTGTGTATCGGATTTTCCTTTTTTCTTGCGCGACTTTCTTTTTTGGCTGTGTGCTTTGCTTCCTTCTGTTGAAGAATGCTTCCTTTTTTTAGTGTAGCGCTGTTTGCGCTGCTTAGCGTTGGGATCTTCTCGTTTTAAAGATTGTCGTCTTTTTGTCTTGTATGTTGTTTTTTTTAGATGGTGTATCGCATTCCTATAAATTGCACAAGAGATGGTGTCGGTAAATAGGGGAAAGGCTAGTTTTCCACATTATGTTAATAACGCTGTTGAAAACCTGTTTAAAAGAAAAATACAGTTATTAACAGTACTTATTAACATTATGTTGATAACCTTTCTTTTTCTTCTTTTTGCTTTTGTTTATCCAGATGATATACCCTGTGATGGGCAAGGAAGCACAAAAGAGACTAACTAGGCAAGCGATAATTTTTGTTGTGAGTCCACCGATGCCACCGGTATGAATATCATAGTTAAGTGCACCGAGCTTATCCCCATACTGCAATTCGTTGCTGGATTTGACTGCTGTAAGACTGCTGTCTTCTTTATTATAATAAAGCCAATCAAATACACCGCTTCGTTTTTCATGATGTCTCACCTGTATATCCATTGCTGTTTCGGTTTCTTTTTTTAGTCGGATCGACATCATTTCAGCATCCGGATAATTTGTCAGGGCATACCGTAGCGCATTGTCCTGAAATTTCTTTTCCACAGGGGGCAAGGGTATAGGGGAGCTGCGTGTGGAAGAAGCTGTTGGCGACTGCAATAAATTGAATGTTGCGATATAGGTCTTTTTGAAATCCGGAAAAGCAAATGCGAGGCCCGTAATGGCAAAAATCAATCCGATAAATAAACTGTAAAATCCGATGACATTGTGGAGGTCGTGGTTCAGTCGCTTCCATTTTACTTTGGTATCTAACCAAAAACTGCGCTTAAGATTCTTGCCCTTCCATTTTTTTGGCCACCAAAGAACAATGCCACTAAGTAAGATAAGGACAAAAATGGCCGTTGACCAGGCGACGATAGGATGGCCATATTGCTTGCCCAAGAGGAGGTTTAGGTGAAGCTGAAGCACCAGTTGAAAGAATTCTGTTTTTGAATTTTCTACTTGCTGTACTTGACCAGTATATGGATTGATGAAAACGCGTTTGTAATAGCGGTAATAATTCCAATGGCCAAATGCTTTTTCGTCCGTTTTTATGGCACGAAATACCCAGGTACGATTCTTCGAAGGATAGAGATCAACCCGCGTGATTTTTTGATTTTTTTCGAGGCTTTTCTGTGCGCTGTAAAGAAGTGTGCTTAAAGGTAGTGGAGTTTTTGAGTGGTTGGTTGTGTCGGAGATAAAATATTTTTCAGGATAAGCCCAGAGCTTGAGCTCATCCTGAAAAGTGTATATGCTGCCCGTCAGGCTTAGGATGAATACCACAACTCCGGTGATGATTCCGAGCCATTTATGCAACCAAAGAATGACAGTTTTAAACATATTAGAATTTGTAGTTGATGTTAAATGAGGCCAGCATACCTTGTCCTTTGACGTATTCTTCATTTAAGGCACGATATTGACTGACAACAGGGTAATAGTTTTTATTGAATAAGTTCTCTACCCCCATGCCGATAGACCATTGTTTGTTTACTTGGTAATTTCCATTTAAGTTAAATAGGTCAACAGTCTTAACGGGGCCTTCGCTGTTTTTGTATACGCCTTTATCGTTTGGAAGAAAGCGATCACGTGATCCGGTATGCACCCAAAAGAGCTGAAAGGTTAAGGGTTTTATCGGAGTATAGTAGATGTATCCCGTTGCTTTGTCTGGCGAGATACGTGAGCCATTGAGGTAGGATTTTGATCCATCTTCTTTTTTTGACTTTCCTTCCACATAGGCATAGGTTCCACCGATGGTCAATTGAGGCGAAATATTAGCGCTCAATGCAATTTCGTACCCATACACATCTTCTGGAAGGCGTTGTGGCATCAGGTAACCACCAATGTCCACCAGTTCAACGCCCATTTTGGAAGTACTGTAGTAATAAGATGCTGATAGCTGGAAAATGCTGTAATTGCTTGAGAATCCGATTTCGTAATTATTAGTGATAATAGGGTCGGTTTTTAGGCTATCTAAATCATTATCTGTTGCCCGACGTACAATACGGCCGAGTTCATTGATTGCGAAACCTTGTGAGAAACTTACGAAGGGATTAAAGATCGCGAATTTGTTGTAACGCAAACCTGCATTGAAGGTCGCTCCTTTGTAGGGGATATTACCTCCTTTTACGGCAATACTTCCTTCGTTGTTGGGCCCTGTAGCAATGGTATTGAAATCCTTTATTTTGACTGTTGCATTTTCATAACGTACACCGCCTTTAAAGATTAAGTTTTCTAGGAAATCAATTTTTACTTGGGCGTATGGAGCAACGTTTAACATGTTCATATAGGGAATATAGACCCTGCCGTCGGTCAGATTTTGATCTGTTACATCATTTAGTAAATCTACACCGTAGGTGATATCTGCATTTGAACCCAATACCTGAAAAGGTGTGTTTAGGTTAACGCGTAAGCCTTTTTTCTCCGAATTGATCTGTGTTTGTCCCGGACCATACCATGCAGAAGCTTTCTCAACATAACGGTTCATGGATCGAAATGTATTGTAGTATGCAGAAGCAGTTAAAGATGTCGACGCGAATAGATTACTTTTAGTATAGGTCAACATGGCATTGTGGTTATACGGAGTTCCAGCAGGTTTACCTGGATCTTCGCCTTTCACGCCTATCGTTGGCGTTTGACCATATACACCTGTTTGGCTGATGTATCTATTGTGTTGGTTACTTCGATAGAAGTTGTACACTGCTGTGATATTGGAGCTACTATCGATACGGTACCCTGCTTTTAGAAACGCATTGTATTGATAGGTGTTCGAAAGACCGTCTGTCTGACCAAGGGGAACTCCGTCGCCATCGCGTTGCAGGCCAACATAATCGGCGGATCCACTGACGGTATAATTCCATTTATTTTTTTGTCCGTATAAGGTTTGTCCGATGCGATAGCCCATAGTACCGGCGCTATGAACTGGATTGAAAGTAGTTCTAAGACTTGTGATCCCTTGTATCGGAGCAGCGTCTTTCGATGGATTGCGTGTAATGTAGTTGATAATACCACCTGCGGATCCATTTCCATAGATAGATGTAGCACCTTTGATAACCTCAACCCGTTCGATGACACTCGGGTCAATGGTCCGAAGATCACGTTGTCCATTCATCAAAGGCGTTGATTGTGGAATACCGTCGATCAAAACAAGCACAGATCTCCCACGAAGTGTTTGTCCGGAGTTTGTCGCTTTATTGGTCGATGTTCCAAGACCGGGAACAGTATTCCCTAAAATTGTTGAAAGATTGGTGCTGATTTGGCTTTGGGCCTCAATTTCTTTTGTGGTCAAGATCGTTACTGAAGAAGGAACAGTGGAGATGCTTTCCGGCTTACGTCCTGCTGTTACGATAATCTCATCTAACACTTGGGTAGAATTAAGCTGAACTGACAATGGACGTTGAACGGTATCTAAATTGACCATTTTTTCAACCGTTGAAAAGCCTGTGTATGATACCCGCAATTGAATCGGATTATTCAAAGGTCTTTTGGCAAAAATGAATTGTCCAAGTTGATTAGAATAGCCGACGCTTTTTCCGTCAACTTTGATATTCGCTTGGCTTAATGGTTTATTGTCTCTGTCTTTTACGATAAGGGATAATTCTTGTGCATGTAGCTGAGCACTTAAAAGCAAAAGAATTCCACTGCTGAACATCATATATCGTGTTCTGTTTTTCATGGTAATTTATTTAGATCAAATATAAATTAATGCGCAAATATAGTTTATTTTATAGTTGTGCCAACAGCTATATTATATTTTTTTTTAATTTTTAGAGATGGTATACAGTGATTTTCAGGTACATTTTGCCACAGTGGATGAGTTTGATCTGCTAGGCTCATGTTTACAGACTAGCTTGTTTACATGAATTGAATGTTTTGTTAAAGATTTATTGATCTTGGATGATTAGTTTAGCATGTTGTTTTGTGTATCAAAGGCTTAAGAATTTTAACGTAATTATAAATCCATGAGAAGAACATTTTTCACTTTTTTTCTTTTTGTTTCGTCGTACTCAGTAGTCGTCGGACAAAAAATCCATTCACTTGAGTTTGCTTCTCCAAAGGCGATGCGTGATTATTTTACCTATGCTAAAGATAAAAAAATTGTAAGTGGTCATCGGGGAACGATGGAGGCTGAACTTCCTGAAAATTCGATTGCGGCATTTGAAGCCGTATTACGAAAAACACCGGCTATTTTTGAAATCGATCCGCGTTACACCAAGGATAGTGTTGCTATTTTGATGCACGATGCGACATTGGATAGAACCACAAATGGAAAAGGAAAAGTATCTGACTATACCTGGGATGAACTGCATAAGCTGAAATTAAAGGATCAGGCTGGAAATATTACCCGGTATGGTATTAACACACTTGATGAAGTCATTCAATGGGCAAAAGGTAAAACCATTCTGAACTTAGATAAGAAAGACTTGCCATTGGCGGCCACAGCAGCAATACTAAAAAAATACAATGCCTACAGTTGGGTGTGGGTTACGGTACATAATACTGAACAGGTAGCGTTTTATTTGGCGCAGAATCCAGAACAGTATATGTCCATGCATATTAAAGATCAGGCTGCATTGGAAAAATTTAAATCCTCTGGATTACCCTACGACCGTATGATTGTCTATATTGGGCCAGAACTAAAGGATTCTAATCAGGCAATGTATCAATTCTTCAACAACAAAGGTGTGATGTGCATGATTTCAGCGGCGTCTACCTACGATAAGTTGAAGACAAAGGCAGAACGCACCGAAAAGTATAGGGCCATATTTGCGGAAGGAGCCTCCATTCTTGAGTCGGATCTCCCTATGGAAGTTGGTGAAGTAATCGATTCGTTTTAACGGATTATGATCAATCCAAATCGATATTGTCATCTAAAAATTTAAGATACTTAGGCGATTCATCTTCGAAAATGTCTCTTCCTTCCATCATATAGGCGCGAAGAAGATATTCCTGGGCAGACTCGCTATTGTTGTCTTCCAAATAGCACTGTCCTAAGCGTAGCATGATAAAAGGGTTTTCGTAGGCATTTTCGATAATGTTCTGTTTTGCTTTTTCAAAATGGGAAAGGGCATTGTCAAAATCGTCCAGTAAGAAAAAGGCATCTCCTATGGAAGCTTCGAGCCAAAGACTTTCCGCATGAACATGTTGTGGACTAGGGACTAGATCAAGTGCTTCGGTCCACACCCGGATCGCCGCCTGATAGTTGCCTTCATCACATTGGATGTTTCCTTCCTCGCTAAGTTGGTCTATTCTGTCTAATGTTTGATCGTCCATAACATTTTATTCTTTAGAGTGCTATACGAAGATAAGAAATCTACAGAAAAAAGCGGAAAAATAACTTCTTCCGCTTTTTTAAAATTGTTTTAACCTACATTTATTCTACATCAAACCACAATTTAGTGAGTAAAGTATTGCTGCCCTGACGTGCGATTGCTTCCTTATAGCTCGTTCCGTTGAGTGATTGTTCGGTTCCGGGATACAGAAACCGCAAAGGAATTTTGCCGTTTAAAGCCCCGGCCTTCGCAGGCGTTAATTGCGGATAATCTAACCGACGCCATTCTGCAAAGGCTTCTAAGCCCTGTCCGTACAAGGCAATCCACTTTTGTTCCCCAATGGATTTTTTGTAGCGGTTGGAATCGAACTTAATGGCTGTCTGGCTGAGGTAGCTAACGATTTGGTCATTGCCAATGTTGTATTGTTCCAAAGAAGCACGGATTGCCTTTTGGTAATAATCTGCTGCATCACCTGTGATAAATCCTCTGCTCACTGCTTCGGACAAACCAAAAAGTGTTTCCGAAAAGCTTAAGATTACTGCTGGAGCATGTGGATCTCTAAAATAGATACCTGGTCTTGAAGTGCGAGCGAAGCCCAAGTTACTAGCGTCACTTGCCGTTAAACCATTTGGTACTCCGATATATTGTTCTGGCGTTGAGGTAGTGGTCGTATCGGCATAAATACCCAAACGCGGATCGTTGAGTGAGCGCAGTTTGTCGACAATTGTCTTACTCACTCTATAGTCCTCCCGTGCTTCAAACGATGCACTGACCGGATTGCGATAGGGTGCGTCGCGGTAGATAAGCTGTGCATTGTCTGCATTTGAGGTCAAATATCCACTTCCCTCTGCGGCAATCTCCTGTAATGTTGTTTTGGAGAGATTTGGTAATCGATCTGCGATACGTAAAGCAATGCGTAGACGAAGTGCATTTGTAAAACGCTTCCATTGCGCGATGCTACCATTATAAATAATGTCTCCTTCAATATTTTTTCCACTCGGATTTAATAAAGCCTGAGCACTTTTCAGATCGTTTAATAAGCCTGTGTATACTTTCTCTTGCGTATCGTAATGCGGTGTAAGATAGACGTCAATGTTTCCGGCTTCTGTGTAAGGTATTTCGCCATAAGCGTCTGTAAGTAAAGAAAATACCCAGGACTGTAGGACGATTGCTACCCCCTTATAGTTGTCATTTCCTGTGTTTTCCGCCAGTTTTTGAATGATTTTCAACTGACTTATGCTTTTCGAATACCAAGTGGACCAACCTTCGTTAAAATCATTATTTGTAAAGATGTAACGGTCGGGATCAGTATATTGTATTCTCGCCCAATGTTGAACAAATAAAAGGCTAGACGCGAGGTTGTTACTTATACCCCAGTAGCTATCTGTTGTCGTCTTAATTGTACTGGTTAGCAGGTAGGCAGGCTGAGGAGTTTCCGCTTCATTCTGATTTTGGTTTACTTTTGCTAACTCGTCTTTACAGGACGTCGTTAGACCTAGTAAGAGAAAAAGTCCTGCTATATGTTTGCTATTTATTTTCATTTTCTAATCGTTATTTGTTTATCAATTATCTGTTATCAACTGTACTTGTGCCTTATTTGCTTTGTAGATGTTGATTGCCAGTTATTTGTATAAATCCGTAAGTTTTGTTCTTTTTTTAATTCGATTGTTCCATTTTCTTAAAACTTCAGGTTCAAATTGAAACCAAAGCTTCTCGTAGTGGGCAATTGCAAACTTTCCAAACCTTGGGCATTTCCTGTATTAAAAGCTGTTTCCGGATCAATATTGGGGGCATTCTTATGAATAATCCACAAATTACGACCTACTAAAGAGAAAGATGCTCCCTGAAAACCAATTTTGGAAATCCAGCGATTAGGTAATTGGTAGCCTAATTTTACTTCGCGTAATTTGACATAAGACGCATCGAATACATTTGCTTCATTGGTTCTGTATAATGTTTTATAATATTGTTGTGCCGAAACAACTTTTGTATTTTCTGAGCCATCTGCATTCACACCATCTGCAATGATACCGTCATCGTATGTTATACCGTTCAGGGTATAGCTTAAGCCACCATGTTCAGCATCTCTTCCAGGAAGGGTAGAGGCTAATACCCCTGTGCCTGTACCTGTGGCATTCGTGCCAGAATACAGTTTTCCACCATGTTTGATGTCGATCAAAAAGCTCAGATCAAAATCTTTGTAACGGAATTGATTGGTAATTCCACCTAACCAGTTCGGTGTAAATTTTCCAAAATAATGGTTGACAGGGTCAGTAGCAGGAGTCCCATCTGCATTGACAATAATACGTCCAGCTTCATTTCTTAAAAAGCCGGTTCCATAGAGAGTTCCATAAGGTTTTCCGACTGCAGCCAAAACCTGCACCGTTCCCGAAGAACCGATCGTATAGCTTTGTAGCAACCCCGCATCGTCTAATTCTACCACTTTACTTTTATTTGTAGCAAAATTTACATTGATGTCCCATTGAAAATCCTGTTTTTTTATCGGGGTAACTCCGAGTTGAATTTCCAACCCTTTATTGTTGATTTTTCCGGCGTTGACTAGTTGTTTTTTGTAACCAGTTGAAGGGCTTACATCGACGCTTAGGATTTGATTGATACTATTGATATTGTATAAACTTAGATCCAAACGTACCCGACTTTTGAGGAATGCCAACTCGGTACCTAATTCAGTAGAGGTTGTTGTTTCCGGTTTTAAATCTGGATTTTTCTTAATGTCATTGACCGATAATTGTGGACTATTTCCGTAAGGAGCGCTAAAAAGATAAGAATCGATCAAGTTGAACGGATCGGTATCTTTACCTACTTTAGACCATCCTCCACGTAATTTCCAAAAAGAGAGTACATTGCTTTGAATGGAGAAAGCATCTGTCAGTACGATACTTGCGTTTGCTGATGGGTAGAAATAAGATAGATTGTCAACAGGTAGGGTTGAGGACCAATCATTACGTGCCGTCAAATTCAAAAAGGCATAATTTTTATACCCCAATTGCGCGGAAGAAAAGATGCTGTAAGCTTTCAAAGGACTATATTCACCTGTTGAAATTAAAGCATCTCTTGAGTTTGCCAGTGTATATACATCTGGTACTGCCAAACGCGGTGCCTTCTGGTTATTCCTTTGTCGGGACTGGCTTCGTATGTTTCCACCTCCTAGGATATCCAATGTGAAATCATTGGAAAGGGGACGGTTATAATTCAGCGTAAACTCTGTATTATTTTCATTTACTGTGTATGCGTCCTCTTCGTAAGATCCATAGGGCGTACCATTCGTGCCATATGCGATCCTAATTTTGCGTCGATCTGTATAATAATCGTTGCCCGTACGGAAGTTTGCCGTCAAATACTTATTGATTTTATAGTTCAAACCAATATTGCCAAAAATGCGGTCGCGTTGTTGCTGAACCGTATTCTCTTCCGCAATGAAATACGGGTTGCTATAATAACTATTGTTCCAATTGACTAGATTGCCGTTAGCATCCCGATAATTTTTTAGACGCGAAACATCCACTTGTCTTCCAAACCATGTAAATTGTAACATGTAACCATTAGAACGGAAACCACCTACACCAGGTAAATTACCAGAATTCGTACGCACATAGTTTGCATTAGCAGTAAGTGTTAGATCTTCTGTGATTTTATAACGGGTATTGATATTGAAATTATTTTTTTCAATAGAAGAATTGGGAACAATCCCCGTTTGATTGCTGTTATTATAGGAGAAACGGTAATCAATCTTCTCAGTCGCATCGGCAATTGAAATGCCATTATTTAAGGTTCTTCCCGTGCCAAAGAAACTCCTGACGTTATCCGGGTGTGCTACGAATGGCACGGCTTCACCATTGGAATAAAACTGAGGAATCAGTCTGCCGTCCATCTTTGGACCCCAGCTTTCGTCCACACCATCATTGATACCCCCGCCCTTGCCATCTACATAGCTGAATTTTCCATCGGCACCCTGTCCAAAAACATTTTGATAATCGGGTAAAACGGCGAGTCGTTCGATTGTATTATTTGAATTGATGTTTATTCCCAGTCCTTTGCGTTTTTTTCCAGATTTTGTCGTAATCAAAATTACCCCAGCAGCGGCCCTTGAACCATATAATGCAGCAGCATTGGGGCCCTTTAGTACACTGATCGATTCAATATCTTCACTGTTGATGTCTGAGATTGCATTGGCATAATCCCGATTACCGCTCGTACCCAACTGGGAATTATCAACGGGGGTTCCGTCGATCACAAATAATGGCTGATTATTTCCTGCAATTGATGTTTCTCCACGGATAATAATCCGGGAGGACCCCATATTACCTTGACTATTTGTGACTTGAACACCTGCAACCTTTCCAGCAAGTGAATTGACTAAATTACTTTCTTTTGCTTCGGAAAGATCCTTTCCTTTCAGCTCCTGAATAGAATATCCCAATGTCTTTTTTTCTTTCGAGATATTCAATGCCGTCACAACAACTTCGTCCAGTTGAGAAGTCGTTGGCAGAAGTTGAACCGTGGTGAAACCTGTAGTATTGGTTTGAACAGTCTTAGTTTCAAAGCCAATATATTGAATGCTGATGTTAAGTGAGCTTCCGGTCGAAGGGAACTCAAATAGTCCATTTACATCTGTTTGAACCTGTTTTTTACTGTTTGTTTCGGTAACTGTAGCTCCTTGAATAGGATTATTATTGTTGTCGACTACCTTTCCTTTTATAGTGGTTTGTGCGTATAGTGCGCTAGTACTAAGACAAAGCGCGGCCATTACGACAAAATTTATGTTGTTTTTTGCCATACTAATTATAATAGTGAGTTTATTGTTTGAGTTGGGTTATAGGAGATATTTGAAATTTACCTGTAAAAACATCCCCTTAGGACATTCGTTTTTTAAGGATATTATCTGTATGCTGTTTCATGTGTTAAAAAATGTTAATGCAAATATATAAAATCTACCTGATAACTATACTTTGTTTTTTTGTTTTTTGTAATTTTTGAGTCAGAATGATAAGATACGGTCTTTATAGGTGAGGAGTAGCTGGGGCAGCAAGTTTTTTTTCTTTTCGGAATATCTTCTTGTTTTCTTTGCAATATGTTGCCTGTCAGAATATTGATTGGTAGGTGCGAATCGTAAACGACAACGCACGGATTGTAAATCCTTGTATTTTCGAATAAGAAAGGGCAATGTTCTTGTGTGTCCATGATAGTGAATTAAAACGTTAACACGATGATTCTTGTTGGCACAAGAACAAAAGTTTTAGCTAATAAATCGCAATCGGCAATCGGCAACTGCGATTATTGTGGAACAGTTCAATCCCTTTTTGCCTACAGGCAAATTAAATATTTCCATGTTTTTTGGATACCCGTTTTTCTCTATAGTTCGGAGGTCATTACCATTTGTAATCATTGCAAAAAGTTGAGTTACCAACGTGAAATCAACCCACAAACACTTCAGGCCATATCTTCGGGAGCTATCCGTAAAACACCTTTTGGATATTTTGCGGGCTTAGTTCTGATTGGGCTTTTTGTATCTGCTATTGTTATAGCAGGAATTTACGGTGCAAAAAAGAAGGAGAAATACCTGAAAGATCCAAAGGTGGGTGATGTGTATGAGGTTTCCTATACAAAAGATGGAAAAACGATGCGTACGCTTTATCGTATCGCCAATTTAACGACCGACTCTGTTACCTTTGACCTAAACGATTATGAAGCAGATAGCCGAAAGGATCTACGCAAATTGCGGGAGCAACATGCAGATAGCTATTCTGAAAAGCAACGTTTATCGCGTGCTGAACTTGAAGAAATGAAAAGTAAGATATCGAATATTGAAAGATTGTAATGATCATTTTTATTGTTGTTATAAGCAAGGTTCAGCTTTTTACCAGATCTATTTCTTTGTTTTGATAATATTAAATTTATGGACATAGCCCAACATAAAATATTGTTTCAATGTAAGTGAATTCCTAAAATATGTTACGTTGCCTTGACTGCCCCAATAATTTTGGGTATTCTGATTCAATATATCAAAGCCGGTCAATTTTAGCTGTGAATTATTTTTAAAGGTATAATAGACAGACGCATTTAAGATATGGTAGTTTTTTCTGCCGCTCAATCCGCTAGCCCGGTTATCTAAGGAGTATGTTGATTCCAGCGAAAATCCGTGGATCGGATTAATATTCAATCCTGCACCAATTTTACGGATTGAAGAAGTTGATTCAATAAAGTCGGGGTTATCTTTTACCGAATTTATGTTCTTGTTCCAAGAATAGGTATACTGTGGTGATATCGTCACTAGGTTTTTCCACGTCGCGGAAAATTGTTGGCTGGCATTGATCCCTATATTGGTCCCTTTATTATCAACATCATTAATGGAACTATAATTTTCATAGGTATAGATACTGTTGTTTTGCGATAGATAGAATGACCAATTTTTACTGGCTTTTAGGTTGTATCTCAGGTAAGTATAGGCACTATAGTTATATTTTGAGCCAGCGAGAAACATCTGGGTGGTCATTTGTCCTGTATTGTTGTTTCGCCAGCTACGGGACCCGATGCTGTTATTGACATAATTGATATTTCCATTTACATTAAACTGTAACTTCGACGTATACTTATAGTATGATATACTGACATTCTGTTTTTCGATATTGTTGAATATAAAGGATGTCTTTCGTGTATATAACGGATTTAAATCCAAGACGAGCTGCTGAATTCCATAGAGCTCGGGGGACTCGAGATCTTTATACCAGCCGAGGTTTAGATCTTTATAACGGATATTAATATTGGGCAACCAGTAGCCTAAAGATGATTTCTCGACAGAGTTGATTTTAAGTAAATCAAAATGATTTACCTTTACTTGATAGGCTGTTCCAAACTTTACGTTAAAATCTTTGGTGGGTCTCCAGTAAACTATAATACCGGTAATATAATCCTGGTATTTGTAACGATAGCTATTTTCATAAGGAGCTGCATGCATTTCTCCAGTGCTGTCGCGGTTGATATATACACTTTCCTGTGGCCCTTGGCGGTTAGTGACATAGGTGAAGTAGTAGTCAAAGTTTAGTTTTTTAATTATTTTATTATAATAGGCTGCACTGAAATATAGGTTGTTGGAATTATTTTGTGTTCGGTTTTTATACCATAAACTAGTCCGCGGCTTAGCTGTGTCATATATATAGGTGTTTTGGAAGGACGTATCGGTCTTTTCATTTGTATTGATGGAAATCGTATTTCTAAAAGATACGATGTGGTTTTTATTGAGTTGTTTTTCGATATAGAATCCATGTGAATAATTCAGGGTATTTTCCTTATTTCCGCCCGTACCTGTTGCGTCATTTAATTTTTTGAGATCCGTATAGGAGCGGTTCATTCCGAAGGTTGAATTATTTTTTGAATTGATACCCAAATTCGGTGTAAATTCAAAATAGGCTGTTGTATCCATGCGATGTCGGAGGAGGGTTTTGAGATTATGCCCTACAGATTTCTCCTGTTGCTGGTAATCGGATGCTGAATATTGTTTTTCCTGATCGTATAAAGAGATTTGATTGCCGGTATTTTGATTTTCAGCTTTATTATATTTCAGCATGTACATGATGTTCAGCTTGGTCTTCTTTCCCCAGTCATTGTTGAGATTAAAGCCCAAGCCAATATCGTTGGCTTTACCCGAATAGTTCCTACCTCCAAAATTATCAAATCCATAGTTTTCGGCACGTCCAAGTCCAGCTTCTTGGTTCAATTCATTGTAATCAAAACTCTGGCGGTTAATGTTATTTCCAAAACCGAGGAAACTCAGCTGTAGTGTGTCCTTAAATGTATTGAATAAACCACCGGCCTCATACCTGCTCCTTGTACCTGCACTACCATAAAGTTTACCAAAACTGGCCTTGAGAAAATCTTTCTTAAATTTTAGGTTAATCGTAATCGGCAGTTTATCTTCGTCTTCGTTATCTTTTTTTGTTTCGCCCTTATCACGGTACACCTGTACTGTTTTGATAAGAGAAGCATCCAAATTTCGTGTGGCAATACGTACGTCACTCGAAAAGAAATCCTTGTCGTTTACTTTTACTTTTGAAACCTCTTTCCCTTGATAGTAAATAGAGCCATCCATATTAACCTGAAGACCAGGTAGTTCTTTGAGTAATTCCTCTACGTTGGCGTTTGGACGAGTTTTGAAGAAGTTGGTGTTATATTCTAACGTATCTTTATTCATCCGTACGGGGGGAACAATATTGATGACTACTTCATCGAGGCTTTTCGAGTCGAGCTTTAAGCGAGCGAAATCATAATTTTCTCCGTTAGGTATAGTAAATTCCTTACGAAAAGGATTTGCATTGACATGTGAAATAAAAAGCGTTAATGCGGTCCCTGTGGGAATTTTAACAAATTCAAATTTACCTTTTGTGTCAGTAAGGAGGTAGGAAACTACGGAAGAGTCTTTTGAATTGAGAATCGTTACAGTTGCTTTTTCTAATGGTTCCGCATTTTGAGAAAATACAGTCCCAAGAACTTTGCCCTTCGATTGACCTAGAACTATATTTGTGGTGAGTAATAAAATTAAAAATAAGTAAATTTTCATAAAATTAAGTACGCATGTCTTGGCTATATTGGTGATTAAAATGATTTTATGTAAATCATTTTAGTACTATATTAAAGAAATGAAAATTATACTATAAATGAAAATTTATTTATAAGACAATCGATTGCGGATTCTATTTATTGCAATTTTTTTAAGATTATGTGTCTGCAAAACAACCTATTTACAATGAGCTATTGGACTTAACTATATAGGCAGCATTTCAATAAACATTTCGAAGAAACGTATAGCAATAAAAAAAGGGTATCCAATAAATCGGATACCCTGATGGCATAATTAGTCGATGTTGATTTTGTAAATAGCTTCTGCTTCTTTGTCATCAAATTGGCGCATTTGTGTGATCAGTTTCTTTTTCATCAGTTTGACGACGCTTTGATAGGTAGGATCCTTGTAAACATTATGGAGTTCACTGGGATCCTTTTGAAGGTCAAAGAGTTCCCAATTTTCGATTCGTTTATAATAGCGGATCAATTTATAACGGTCATCACGAACACCAAAATGGGGGCTCACGGCATGTTCTCCATTTTCAAAATAATGATAGAACAGCTCTTTTCGATGTTCCTCTTTGTTATTTTTCAGGACATGTACAAAAGATTCACCTTGCATGTCTTTCGGTTTTTTGATAGCAGCTAACTCCAATAACGTGGGAGCGATATCAGCGTTGACAATTTTGGCGTTTATGGTCGATTTTGCGCGTAATAGGGCTGGGTACCGCATGACCATTGGGGTACGAAAAGATTCCTCATACATCCAACGTTTGTCGAACCAACCATGCTCACCCATATAAAAACCTTGGTCTGAAAGATAGATTACAATTGTATTTTCACTGAGTGATTTTTGATCCAGATAATCTAGTACTTTCCCTATATTGCGGTCCATAGATTGGGCAGTATTGAGATAATCAATCATATAACGTCTGAACTTCCATTCTGAAAGTTGCTTGCCCGTCAAATTACCTTGCTTTAGTTGTTCATAAATGGGCCGATAATAGGTGATATAGCTATCCTTTTGAGCTTGGTTCATCCGCTTGAAGTTACCGTCGGCCATCATGTCTTCCAACGAATTGAACATTTTGAGATCGTAGCCCATTTTCATGTCCTTGTCAATGGACATTTCCTGCAATGCGGCTGCAGGTCTACTTTGGTAATTGTCGTAGAAAGTAGTGGGTAAGGTGAAATTTACAGTATCGTAGCTGCCGAAGTCCTTTGGATCTGGCATCCAGGTACGGTGTGTGGCTTTATGACCGATGACTAGACAAAATGGCTTATCAGCGTCTACCGTATCGAGCCAATCAATAGCTTTTTCGGTTACGATATCGGATACATACCCTTCAGTGCGTTTGCGGCCCTCTTTGCTGATAAAATCTGGATTAAAATAGGTCCCCTGTCCAACAAGAATATCATAATAGTTGAAACCCTGCAGTTTGTCTCCTAAGTGAATTTTACCCACCCAAGCGGTATTGTAACCTACGTTTTGGAGCTGTTTCACAAAAAGATCCTGACTAAAGTCGAATTCAGAAGTTTCATTGTCTTTGAATCCATTTTTATGGCTGTATTTACCCGTTAATAATGTCGCTCGGGATGGTCCGCAGATCGAATTGTTGACGAAGGCATTTTTAAATAGGGCACCCTGAGCAGCGATGCGGTCTATCTGTGGTGTTTTCCCATATTTCGAACCATAGGCACCGATTGCTTGATAGGCATGATCATCGGAAATAATGATGATGATATTAGGCTTTTTTTGTGCAGAAGCATTTTTTTTATAGAGAAGTGTTGCGATTACGGCAAATAAAAAGATGCTGAGTTTCATTGTGTTTTTTGGTTTAAATTGAATGTATCAAGCTTTTTTAAGCTATGCTATTTGAAAATAGTGTAAATTTCACGATGGTGATAACGCTGACTAAGATAAGGATTATTATGTATTACATAAAATAATTAAGTGATTGAATTTACTTTTTCATATCATTGTCTCTATGTATTTTTGATGCAGATTAAAATGAAAATAAAGGATAGATCAGATCTTTTTTATACTACAATTATGAGATTTAAGTTGTTATTTAAGGGTATACTTTTGGGGGCTTTAGTAGGCGCTTGGAGTCTAAAAGGGTTGTGTCAAGAGGCAAAACCACCAATAATGGGTTGGAGCAGCTGGAATAGCTTTCGGATCCATATTGATGAAAAGTTGATTCGGGAGCAGGCAGATGCCATGGTCGCGACTGGCTTGCACGATGCGGGATACAGTTATGTCAATGTGGATGACGGGTATTTCGGGGGGCGTGACCAAGCGGGAAAACTTTACGAAGACCGTTCAAAATTTCCCGGCGGAATGCGGGCCCTATCCGATTACATTCATTCCAAGGGATTAAAAGCGGGACTGTATTCGGAGGGAGGAAAAAATACCTGTGGTTCTATCTGGGACAAAGACCCAAAAGGCATCGGGGTAGGGATGTATGGACATGAAGACCAAGACGCGCAGTTATTTTTTAAAGAGTGGAATTTTGATTTCATCAAAGTGGATTGGTGTGGTGGATTGGAAATGAAGCTAGATGATCGCGAACAATATACAAAAATAATAACGGCAGTGAAGGCTGTTCGCCTAGATGTAGGCTTTAACCTTTGCCGCTGGCAATTCCCGGGTGACTGGGCCATTAAACAGGTCGATTCTTGGCGTATCTCGCAAGATATACAACCAAATTTTGCTTCAGTGTTGCATATTATTGATCTCAATCGTAATCTTTATCCCTATAGCTCTCCGGGGCATTATAATGATATGGATATGCTTCAAGTGGGTAATGGAATGACTCATGAAGAGGATAAAACGCATTTCTCGATGTGGTGTATGTTGAATTCACCTTTGATGGCTGGAAACGACCTTCGGAAAATCTCGAAACAGACACTTTCTATATTGACTAACAAAGAGCTCATAGCTCTGAATCAGGATAAGGCTTTTAAACAAGCACAAGTCGTTCATAAAGCGGGTGAGGTAGAAGTCTGGAAAAAAGATCTGGCAGATCCAAAGCATAAAGCATTTGCAATTCTTAATCGGTCGGACAAAGAAACGATGTTTAAACTGGATATTAAAGCGCTGAATTTGTCTCCAAAAAATCGCGTCAGAGATTTATGGCTTCATCGCGATGAAGGAAACCTTGGTCAGAATACAAAATTCATTCTTCCTCCGCATGGAATCATTGTACTGTTGCTGTCTGAATAACAAAGTGTCAAATTGTACGATAACCAAGTAAAAGGATTAAGTGGAGATGCTTTAAAGAAAAAGCCCAATCATATGATTGGGCTTTTTTATAGTGTTGTAAATCAATCATGTTAAACAGATTATCCAATAGATTTCTTATATAAAAAGAGTCGCTGATAATGATTGTCAAGATGCTTGCGCATGGCATTTCGAAAAACCTCGGCATTGCCGACCTTCAATATATCAACTAGGCCTCGGTGTGAAATAAAGCTTTTCGATGAACTGGGACTAGTCAGTAAGCCGCTGCTATGGACATATTGAAAAACAGGTAACAGCATGTTCTGGAAATCTTTGAGAATCGTATTTCCAGTGATTTCATAAAGCTTACCGTGAAAGGCTACTTCAGTTTCAATGTCGAAAATTGTATTATCTGCATTTATAGGTTCCTTGGCAACGATCGCTTCCAGCTCCTCAATGTCTTTTTCCTGTATATGTTCAAAAAGAATATCCGCCATACCCACCTCCAGCACCATGCGCATTTCAAAAAGATCCTGTAAGGTCTTGTTTTCCATAATGGTTGGGTAAAGTGATTTGCGTAGCGGTTTTATGAGATCTGGACTTGTTAGAACGGCCCCACGATGTTTTTTTGATTCGATCAATCCGACCATACGTAACCGCAACATAGCTTCGCGAACTACTGTACGACTTACACCAAGGGTTTCGGCCAATTCAATTTCCTTAGGTAAAGCATCTCCAACCTTTAAGCCTTGGTTGACAAAAAGATTGATGATTTCTTTTTCAGCACGGTCTACTAGTGAAGAGGTATCAATTGTATTAAGATGTTCTATCAGCGAAGAATTCGGTTCCATATATATTACATATCGCGCATTAGGCGCATTAAGACAAAGATAATTAATAAAAGTGATTAATATGTTATACATAATTTGATTTAAATTTGTTTTTTACATTTAGTAATTTATATATTTGTATATATGTAATACTTAATACAAACCAATATGTATTCAAACCTAAAATTACGAACCCTTCTCACGCTGTCTGTTTTGATGGGCAATTTGCTTTTAGCCCAGGCACAAGACCATGCGGTGCGGGGAAAAATTACCGATGCAAAGACAGGGGAGTTGCTCGGCAACGTGACTGTAAAAGTCAAAGGATCCAACCAATCTTTGCAGACAAATGCTGATGGGACTTTCTCAATCAGTACCAATCCCAATACTATTTTAGTCATCACGTCTACGGGGTATAGACCATATGAAGTAAAAGTTGGACAATTAAATCAATTGGATATCAAACTCGAGTCCAAGGTTGAGCAAATGGATGAAGTTGTGGTGGTTGGATATGGAACACAAAACAGGAGAAGTGTGACTGGTTCCATCGCTAAAGTGGATAAAACTGTTTTGCAAAATACGCCACGTTCTAATGTTGCTACAGCATTGCAGGGAACTGTACCTGGATTACAGGTGGTGAATAAATCGGGTACACCCGGGGCGGCGCCTATGTTAAAATTGCGCGGTGGAGCATCAATTAAAAGTTCTAGTCCCCCATTAGTGGTAATAGATGGCGTCATTCGTGAGATGAATGATGTGAGTTCGGATAATATTGAATCCATCGAACTTCTAAAAGATGCTTCTGCAACGGCAATATATGGAGCTCGCGCAAATAATGGCGTAGTTTTGATCACAACGAAAACCGGTAAATCGGGACAGTCAAATATATCTTATAAATTCACAGGAGGCTTTAACCAACGTCGTGAGGGGTATCGTTATATGAATGCTGGGGATTACATTTATTATACGCGCTTGGGTTATTTAAATGCCGGTAAAACGATTGAGACAGCTAATAGCTCCAGAGGACTGGGATTATTGACTGATAATGCAAATTTATCTTCCTTCGATATTCGTCGTTACACATCTGACTTGGATCCATTACTAGCTAAAGGGTGGCAACTTGTTGATGATCCGTATGGTGGTCAGATAATTTATAAAGATCATTCGGGTGAAGTGGAGGATATCTTATTTCGAAATACCTATACAAAGGATCATTATGTAAATGTATCGGGCGGTAACGATCGAGGAAAATATTTCGCTGCATTTGATGCATATGATGAGAATGGAATCATTGTGGGCTCCAACTATAAAAGATATACTGCAGATCTAAATGGTTCATATAAGCTGAAACCGAATCTGGAGGTGGCAACCTCGGTCAATTTGTCAACTGCTTCTCAATATGGCGTTGGCGGATCGGAAGTAAGTGCATTATATCGGAATTTGGCTATTTGGCCAACATTTAATCCTTGGGTTGATGAGGCGAAGACGAGACCCAATCCAGGCAACGGCATCAATGATGGGAATCCATTGTATTGGTTGAGCCGTATGGAGAGAAATAATGAAACGAATCGCATTGTCGTAAACGGTTCCCTAAAATGGGATATTATTCCTGGTCTATACCTCAAGGTCTCGGGAAATGCCTATATGAAAGAGTTATTGAATGAGTTCTTCCAAAAATCGACCCAGACCTATGCCAATGTGTTTTCTAACCCCGAAACAATAGGCAGTACTTCAAGAGATGCTTATCGCAATATAAATCGCGATTTCCAAACACAGTTCAACGGTATTTTAAATTATACCAAGACATTTGGTGAGAAGCATAATCTGAACGCTATGCTTGGTGCGGAATATTTTAATACAAAAACAGATTATATGCAGGTGTATGGGAAGAATGCGCCTACTGATGATATACCGACCGTCAATGCTTCGACTGTTTTTGTGGCTGGAAATAACACATCTTCGAAATCTGAATATAGAATTATTTCGTCCATGGGACGTTTGGCTTATGATTATGATGGGAAATATTTGTTGAATGCCGTATATCGTTTGGATGGTGTATCGAGTTTAGCAGATGGCCATCGTTGGGGCTTTTTCCCAGGTCTTTCTGCAGGCTGGAATGTTCATCAAGAAACATTTTTTAAGAATACCAAATTAGCGGAGTATATTTCAACTTTGAAGCCTAGACTGAGTTACGGAGAAAATGGAAATATAAACGGATTAGGCAGATATGAAGTCCAGGGAACCTATTCCTTGCAAACCAATTATAATGGAACCGCTGGATACCTCAATACACAGCCGGTAAATGGAAATCTGGTTTGGGAAACGAGTAAAACTACTGGTGTAGGCTTAGATTTAGGTTTATGGAAAGACCGCGTAACTTTACTATTCGATTATTACAATAGAAAAACTAAAAACCTTTTAACAGATCTGACTCTGCCTAGTTATATCGGCTTCTCGTCTATAAATACCAACTTAGGAACTTTACAAAATAAAGGCCTGGAGTTTGGGTTACAAGCTCGCGTGCTTAGAAATCCCGATGGTATTAATTTGAATATTGGCGCCAATGCCGCATTTGTTAAAAATAAAATACTGGAGCTGCCGAATAATGGAAACGAAAATAATCGTCAAGGTGGCTTGCAGGTCTATGACCCAACATCGGGTCAAGTTAAATGGGTAGGTGGGTATCAGGAGGGGCAATCGCTGGGCGATATCTACGCATATAAACAACTCTCAATATTTAAAGATGATGCTGAGGTAAGTTCAATTGCCGGAAACCGCACGGATAATATTGCGGGAATTACTGGGCCTAATCTTCCAGTTGGAAAAAATGGAAGAATTACTCCTGGAGATGTCAATTGGCTGGATGTCGATGGAAATGATATTATCGATTCACGTGATGAAGTGTATATCGGCAATATTAATCCAAAATGGACGGGCGGATTTACAACGAATTTAAGTTATAAGAATCTGAGCCTTTTTTCAAACTGGGAGTTTGCGCTGGGACATAAGATTTACAATGATCTTGTTGCAAGAACATTGGGTAATTATCAGGGCACATTCAATTATATTGAGCTGCAAAAACAAGCTTGGTCACCCACCAACACTATAACAGACATTCCAAAGGTTTATTTTGCGGATCAGGTTGGTGGTTCCAAACAGAATTATACACGTGGAAACAATGCCAATGCGGTATTGAATAGCAACAATTCGAGGTTTTATGAAAAAGGAGATTATCTGGCACTCCGTGAGTTGACTCTCTCGTACGACATGCCCAAATCATTGCTCGAAAAATCGCGGGTATTTTCGCATGCACGGATTTATTTTACCGGATCTAATCTTTTTTATATCACAAAATTCTCGGGTCCATCGCCTGAACCGCCAGTAGATGCGAACAATTTGGTTACAGGTATATATTTAGGCACTTATCCCACACCAAGATCTTATGTCTTAGGTGTTCAACTATCCTTTTAATCTTAAAAATTGAAAACGATGAAAATCAATATAAAAACCTTGAGCTTGGCAATGGTATTGGGACTAGGCCTCTTAAGTTCTTGCAATAAAAATCTAGAGTTAAATCCCGTGAGTACCATTAGTGATGGGAATTACTGGAAGACAGCCGATCAGTTTGATTCGTTTGTGAGTGGTCTACATGCAAGATTTCGGAACCATGAGCGCGCATTTGTACTTCTGGGTGAATACCAGGGGGAGGTCTTTGGCAATGATCCCGGAACGACATCGTCTTTTACAGGGGAAGCTCCGCAAGGGTTGGAAAGAATGTGGAATCATAATTTGGATCTCGATAATCCGGGGGTGAGCAATTTCGGGGCTTTTTACGAAAACATCAATCAGATAAATTTGTTGATCAGCAAACTTAATACGACTGATATTGTGACCGCTCAAAATAAAGGTTACTATTTAGGGATTGCTTATGGAATGCGTGCATTCTACTATTTTCAGCTGTATCGTTCCTGGGGAGATGTTGTCCTGCAAACAGAGCCTGTTGGAAATATTGATATCACCAACCTTGCTAAAGCCGCTTCTCCAGCTTCGGATGTTTTAGGGCTTGTAACTTCGGATTTAGAAAGCTCTCTGACTTCTTTTGGAACAGATTACTCCGTGAAGAATACAAAATCGTATTGGTCAAAATCAGCAACATTAATGCTTAAAGCAGAAGTGAATCTTTGGAATGCACATCGAGGCGGAGGTAAGGATGCTGCTTTAACAGCCAAAAATGCTTTATCGGAAATAAAATCAAATCTTACCTTGTCTCTGCAATCAGATTTTTCTGGTCTATTTTCTTC
The DNA here is from genome assembly GCF_002337775.1 of Sphingobacterium sp. UBA1897. NCBI lineage: Bacteria > Pseudomonadati > Bacteroidota > Sphingobacteriia > Sphingobacteriales > Sphingobacteriaceae > Sphingobacterium > Sphingobacterium sp. UBA1897. Next base: position 293,442 of record NZ_DDGR01000027.1, on the reverse strand, counting down.
AACCAATCGCGGTAATAGTGAAATGATTTTTGTAGCGCGTCATCAATTAAATGAAGCGACTTTAGGTTTTATATCCGATTTTGTTCCACAATCTGGCCTTATCGCAAATTATTATGACTCACTTTCCAACAGAAAATTCACTGTAACTGCTGAAAATTATGGTGGAATATTACGTGCACCGACTCGTATCCGTTCGTATCGGGACTACAATGATTTGGATCAACGTAAAAACACATCTATTCAAGCGGCCTATTCAAAAGATGCGACAGGAAAGTTCAATATGGCCGGTTGTTTCCTGAAAAAATATCAAGGTGAACAAAATGCTGGATCTCGGGCATTTACGAATGATTTTCCAATCTATCGTTATGCGGATTTACTCTTGCTGTTAGCTGAAGCTAAAGTGCTACTGGGTGAAAGCCCCAAAGAGGAAATTAATTTGGTTCGAGCAAGAGCTTTTGGACGTAATTACAACGAAGGTACTTTTGGTTTTCCAAATCAGAAGATAGACAGCGATCCGATGGAAGCAATTTTAAAAGAACGCAAATTAGAATTTATTGGCGAGGGGAAATATTGGTATGATTTGAGAAGAATGGGCGATAGCTTTGTTTATAAGTATACATCATTACCGGTAGCAGAATCATTTCGCCTTTTATGGCCAATAAATAGGGATGCGTTGACAAATAACCGGCTACTGGTTCAAACGAAAGGTTATACGTCGTTTTAGTTACATTTAAAAAAAATAATATAATATTAAATACACAGATCATGCTAGACCAAAAAATCTCAGGATTAATTGCAGCGCCATTTACTCCTTTCGATGAAAACGGAGAATTGAATCTTGAGCTGATTCCGCAATACTATGCGATGTTAAAGCGCAATCGGGTAACGGGTGCCTTTATTTGTGGCTCTACCGGAGAAGGGGTGTCGTTGACTTTTGAGGAAAAAGTTGCGGTCATGACTGCTTGGGCCAGATTAACGAAAGAGGATAATGCATTTACACTCATGATGCTTCTTGGCGGAACGAATATCAAAGAATGCCAACAATTGGCTAGGCTGGCCGAGCAAGCAGGGGTAGATGTTGTTTCATTTACTTCACCATCTTATTTCAAACCTGCTAATGTGGAACAATTGGCAAAATGTTGTGTCGAAATTGCTAGTGCAGCCCCGAATACGGCTTTCTATTATTATCATATCCCGGTATTGACCGGTGGAAACTTCCAGATGATCGACCTGTTGAAGAAAATTGATGGCGTAATACCAAATTTTAAGGGAATCAAATATACGCACGAAGATTTTATGGATTTTCTAAGCTGTCTGAATTATGCAGATCGGAAGTATGATATGTTATGGGGAAGAGATGAGAATATGCTGTCCGCTTTGGTATTGGGTAACAAAGGAGCTGTCGGAAGTACCTATAACTACGCTGCACCTTTATATCTTGAGCTTATAGAGGCTTATGACCGGGGAGATCTTGAAAAAGCTAATGCTTTGCAGCAGCAATCTATCGATATGATCACATTGTTAGGAAAGTATGGTGGTATTTCAGTAGGAAAATCGTATATGAAATTGATTGGCCTTGACTGCGGAGCATTTAGACTACCCGTAAAGAATATTTCTGCGGAGCAATTTGAACTCTTTGAGAGTGATGTGAACAAACTTAATTTTCAGACGTTTTGTGCACAGTAAAATAGATCTCCCTCTCGAGATGGGTATCATGAGTGCTTACATCGAGAGGGAAATTACAGGCTGAACTGTAGGTTCAAGAATAAATAGATATGACAAAACAACATTGGATGGGAGTTATTGTGGGAATACTGTTTACAGGTGCTGTTCATGCACAGGGTGGTCGATTGGAATGGCATAAAGGCATTACATTGCCAGCTATGCAAGATGGAAAGGGGCATATTGGTATGGCAGGACCAATAGCTGGTGTCACAGGCGATTGTCTCCTGGTTGCTGGTGGGGCGAATTTCCCGCATTTACCCCCTTGGGAAGGTGGGGCGAAAGAGATCCAAAAAGATGTTTTTATTTACGGAAAAAAAGGGGGACGACTGAGCTTAATAGCCCAGGACAGTCTTCCTATAGCGGTTGCTTATGGTGCCAGCCTAAGTCTACCCGATGGATTGCTGGTTATCGGTGGAGAGACTCCTGATGGAAAAACAGCCGCCTGTAGAATGATTAAATATGATGGCTCTACCAAGAAAATTACGGTGTCAGACTTTCCGAACCTCCCATTTCCATTGGCTAATATGGGAGCGGTAGTTCATGGAAATAAACTTTTTATTGCCGGTGGTGAAAGGCCTGATGCTGTATCGGATCAAGTGTTAAAATTGGATTTAGCACATCTTGAAAAAGGATGGGTCTGTGTGGGGAAATTACCCTATGCAGTCTCCCATTTGCAATTGTTGTCTGATAGTCAAAATGGCCTTTATCTGCTTGGTGGAAGAAAGGCTCATCCAGAGAGCCCTTCAACATTATACCATGAACTGTGGTGCTCAACCGATGGTGGTAGTACTTGGTCCAAACGGACCGACATTCCTTTCCCTGCTGCAGCAGGAACAGCTTGTGTATTGCCCGACCAAGGAATATGGTTGTTGAGTGCAGATCGGGGCAATACCTTTCATCAGGTGGAAGCGCTGATCTTTGATGCTAAAAAGGAAACAAATCCATCACGGCGACAGAAATTGATTGATGCCAAGAATAAATTGCAAATCAATCATCCCGGTTTTGGCAGAGCAGTATGGCGTTATGATCTGAAATCGGCGGAATGGAAGCGGATGGGGGATTTGCCGTCGGATGGACCTGTAACCACGACAGCTGTTGTTTGGGGCGACATGATCATCTTGCCCAGTGGCGAAATTAAGGCAGGCGTTCGTACTCCGGAGATTTTAGTAGCCACATTTTCTAAGAAATAGGATTGAAAAAATAAGATATAAAGAACTCAATATAAACCTGATAAACTTGAAATGATCTCTTCTTTACGACATAAATCTTTTTACCCATGGCTCGTTGTAGCCCTCCTTTGGGGGGTAGCTCTGCTGAATTATATGGATCGGCAGATGCTATCAACTATGCGTGAAGCCATGCAGGTCGATATTCCACAGCTGCAGCGTGCCGAGACTTTTGGTGTATTGATGGCCGTTTTTCTTTACATCTATGGTATCATGAGTCCTATAGCCGGTATCGTTGCCGATCGCAGCAATAGAAAATGGCTGATCGTAGGCAGTCTTTTTGTGTGGTCGGCCGTAACGTATGGCATGGGGATGGCGCACGATTATGCAACGCTATTGGTTTTACGGGCAATTATGGGATTTAGTGAAGCATTGTATATCCCGACAGCTCTTTCGCTGATCGCCGATTACCATACCGGAAAAAATCGATCGTTAGCCATTGGGGTACATATGACAGGGCTCTATACAGGTCAGGCCTTGGGCGGTTTTGGTGCAACTTTGGCCGCTTCAAAAGGATGGCATACCGCTTTTCATTGGTTTGGAATTATCGGAATATGTTATGCGGTCCTATTAGCGATCTTGCTTGTGGAGAAAAAACATGAGCCATCCCTCGAGGAGCCTGCTTCGGAAGGGCGATTGTCTCTTCCCAAAAGTTTATTGCTGCTATTTTCCAATGTGGCATTCTGGATTCTATTATTTTATTTTGCGGCTCCAAGCTTACCTGGTTGGGCCATCAAAAATTGGTTGCCAACCTTGTTTGCCGATAGCCTGAATATTCCAATGGCCAAAGCTGGTCCATTGTCTACCATCACAATCGCGATCTCATCCTTTATTGGGGTTATTGTCGGCGGAATACTTAGTGACAAATGGGTACAAAAAAATATCCGTGGCCGCATCTATACCAGTGCAATTGGACTTGGACTAACCATACCAGCTTTATTGTTTTTGGGATTAGGCCAGACCTTACCTGCGGTGGTCGGAGCGGCGGTCTGTTTTGGAATTGGCTTTGGCATATTCGATGCCAACAATATGCCTATCCTTTGTCAGGTTGTTCCTAAAAATTTGCGCGCAACCGCTTACGGTTTTATGAATATGGTTGGCGTGTTCGCTGGAGCCGTTATCACGCAATGGTTAGGGAAATTTAAGGATGAAGGCCATTTTGGGCTAGGATTTGCATTATTAGGGGCCGCGGTACTGCTAGCGCTACTCTTGCAACTCCTGTTTCTCAAACCCAAAACAACGGAGAAGTAATCGCTTTTATTTCCTGAATGAATAGATGATGAAAATGAAATCCTTAATCAGCACGCTGCATACCTATATTTCAAAAAAAGGAGGCCTACTTTTAGGTTTGATGGTCTCCATCTCCATTTCAGTGGGACAACCCCGGACAAAAGTAGCTTGTATCGGTAACTCTGTAACCTTTGGTTATAGGCTCGGAAATCCTACAGAGGACTCTTATCCGAGCCAGCTTCAAGCTTTGCTGGGTCAGCGGTTTGAAGTGAGGAATTTTGGTCATTCAGGGGCCACACTTTTACGTAAGGGGCATAGACCTTATTATAAAACGGAAGAATACAGAGAAGCCTTGGATTATAAACCTGATGTTGCCATTATACACCTGGGACTCAATGATACTGATCCGAGAAACTGGCCAAATTATAAGAACTCCTTTGCATCGGATTACGCGACTCTGATTGACTCCATACGATCCGTTAATCCCAAAGCACAAATTTACATCTGTCGATTGACTCCTATTTTTAGTGGTCATCCGCGCTTTTTATCCGGGACACGCGATTGGTATGATCAAATTCAGGCGCTTATACCGCAGATAGCAAAAAATAACCAAGTGGGACTGATCGATCTGAACAGCCCACTGCGGTATCGGATTGATCTTTTTGACGATTACTTGCATCCGAACAGGGAAGGAGCTGCATTGATTGCTGAACAGGTCGCGCATGTATTGATCCCTGTTCTCCAAGATTTGCAAGTGGCCGAAACCATCGGTTCGGATATGGTACTCCAACGTAATTGGGAAAATAGCATCTATGGTAAAGGTACTGCCGCCGATGAGATCACTGTTGCATTTAATAAGAAAAACTATAAGACCCAAGTCAATCCGGAAGGCTTCTGGGAAATAAAGTTGCCTAAAATGGAAGCCGGAGGACCATATGAAATAACGGTGAGTTCGGGCAGGGAGAAAATAGTGTTGAAAAATATTCTTTTTGGCGATGTATACCTTGCTTCGGGACAATCAAATATGGCTTTTCAACTTCGTGGAGCCACAAAGGGCGAAGAGCTGATCAAAGATGCACCGCACTTAAAGAATGTGCGCCTTTTTAAATGCCGCAGCCTTGTGGAGACCAATGCTGTTGCATGGGATACCGCGACCTTAAGGAAAGTAAACGATTTGTCCTTTTTCAGCGGTGCCTGGCGGCAAGCTACCGGGGCGGAGGCCGCGCAATTCTCAGCTGTTGCTTATTCATTTGCCCAGCAGATCGCCAGCGAACAGCATATTCCCATTGGTATTATTGATCTATCGGTAGGTGGGTCTAATACCGAATCATGGATTGATCGAAAATCATTGGAAAACGACGATTTGCTTGCCTCTTATATTCACAACTGGCAAAAATCAGATTTCCTGCAGGATTTCTGCCGTGAGCGCGCCAGTCAAAATCTAGCAGTTTCAAAGGTGAAAAATCAACGCCATCCGTATCAACCAGCTTACAATTTTGAAGCGGGTGTCAGCAAATGGTTGAGCACAGGATTGAAAGGTATACTGTGGTATCAAGGTGAGAGCAATGCGCATAACATAGAACTTCACGAACGTCTTTTTAAAACATTGATTTCCTCCTGGCGGAAGAGTTTTCACCAAGATCTACCTTTTTTCTTTGTTCAGCTCACAAGTATAGATAGACCTTCATGGGGTGATTTTAGAAACTCACAACGCTTACTGGAGAAAGCCATTGCTGGTACATACATGGCCGTAACGATCGATGTAGGTGATTCTTTGGATGTACATCCCCGTGAAAAGATTGTGGTAGGCCGAAGGTTGGCAAATTTAGTGCGTAAACATGTATATGGTGTTGAATTGAATGCAGATCATCCTGATCTGGTCAGGTATGCGCTTCGCGATGATAAGCTGTTATTGACATTTGATCATTGTATAAAATTAATAACCCCAGGGAATGCGCCTGTGAAAGGTTTTCAGGTAATGGACAATAAGGGGAAAATTTCTGATGTAAATGCAAATATCCTATCGGGCAATGTCGTCCAAATCGTTAAGCCGAATTTCCAATTCACCAAAATCCTGTATGGATATGAACCTTTTAGCAGGGCAAATCTTCAAAATGAAATTGGAACGCCAGTGTCCACTTTTGATTTGACGATCAACTAAACATAAGACGATCAACTAAACATAAATAAATTGACTCAAAAACTAGAACAGATGAAACAGACAAGTATAAAAGATACCGCAAATATAATAGACACTGATTACTTGAAGGAGTTGGAAGTTTTTTATCGTGATCAGCTTTTAAAAGACACTGTACCATTTTGGTTTCCACGATCGATTGACCATGAATGTGGCGGCTATCTATTTATCCGTGATCATGATGGGGATTTGATTGATACAGATAAAGCCGTGTGGATACAGGGAAGGGCATGCTGGTTGCTGGCCACACTTTACAATACGGTTGAGCAAAAAGAGGAATGGCTGGAAGGGGCCCGGATAGGCTATGAATTTTTGAAGAAACATTGTTTTGATGCAAACGGCAAAATGTATTTTCATGTAGACCGCATCGGTAACCCAATTCGTATGCGTCGTTATTTCTTTTCGGAGACTTTTGCGGCAATCGCCTTTGCAGCCTATGCAAAAGCGACGGGAGATGCCGGTATTGCTGCGGAAGCACATGAGCTGTTTGGAATTTGTCTGGCTTATGCACAGGGAGAAAGATTGGTGGAACCAAAATACGAACAGACCAGGCCAATGAAAGGGATCGGTGTGCCGATGATTATGATCAATACCGCACAGCAAATTCGCGAAACAATTGGAGATCCACGCTGTGATTTCGTTATCAGTAATTTTATCGCGCAGATAGAACGTGATTTTGTAAAAGATGATATCCGCTGTGTGATGGAACAAGTGGGACCTGAAGGTGAAATTGTTGATCATATTGACGGGCGCACACTCAACCCCGGACATGCCATCGAAGGAGCGTGGTTTATCTTGCATGAAGCGAAATATCGGGCGAACGATCCGCATCTGATTGACCTGGGCTGTCGTATGCTCGATTATATGTGGGAGCGCGGCTGGGATAAAGAATATGGTGGTATACTGTACTTTCGGGATGTCTATGGAAAGCCGGTACAAGAATATTGGCAGGATATGAAGTTTTGGTGGCCGCAGAATGAAACTATTATAGCAACATTACTCGCTTACCTAATGACCGGAAATGAGAAATATAAAAGTTGGCATCAGCAGATCAATCAGTATGCCTATGATCATTTTCATGATAAAATCAATGGTGAATGGTATGGCTATCTGCATCGTGATGGGAAGATTGCGCAGACGGCAAAAGGTAATTTATTTAAAGGACCATTCCATCTTCCTCGTCAAGAGTGGTATTGTATGCAAATACTACAGGAATTTAATACGATTAAGGGATAACATGATGCGACAAACTGTAGCGACAACTAAGTTCCTCCAAAGGCTGATGATGATTGTCATGATGATCTCTCCGCTATATGGTATGTCCGAAACTATCAGACCTTTGCTTCCCATGCCGCAGTCTGTTATCTGGAAAACCGGGTATTACCAGGTCAAACAAGTGGTCTGCGTACGCACCAAAGGAGAAGTGTCAACTACAGGTAGACAGACTTTGACAGCACTGCTAAGCGATTGGGATGTAAGGCGCATAGACTTCGATAGTAAAGAAAATATAGCTATAACGATTAGTTGCAATAAAGAAATGAAACTTCCCTCGTCTTCTTTGGAAGGCTATCGCATCGTTATAGATAAAAGGGGAGTAAACATTGAAGCCCGAGCGAGTAAAGGGGTTTTCTACGCCCTGCAAACTTTGCGTCAACTGGGAGACAGCGATGGTAAGTTGCCGTATTGCGTCATTACAGATTATCCATCTTTTCGCTGGCGTGGCTACTTGGTAGACGTGGGAAGAAATTTTCAGTCTATGCAGGTGTTGAAGGAGCAGATCGATATGATGGCGCGGTATAAGCTGAATATTTTTCACTTTCATTTCACAGAGGATATTGCATGGCGACTGATCAGTAAAAAATATCCCGGTTTGACCGACTCTGCAAATATGGAGCGTTGGAAGGGAAAGTATTATACAGTCGACGATATGCAGCAGCTCATCCGGTATTGTCGTGATCGCTATATTCAGCTCGTACCCGAAATTGATATGCCGGGGCATTCCGCAGCATTTCGCCGTTATTTTAAAACCGATATGCAGAGCGATAGCGGCATAGCGATCATCAAAGAACTAGTGAAGGAATTTGCGACCACCTATCCCGGGCTACCTTATCTGCATATTGGGGGAGATGAGGTGAATATTCACAACCAAGCATTTTTGCCGATGATGACAAAATGGACGGAGGACTTAGGTCTAAAAACCATCGGCTGGGAGCCTGGTGGTAATTTGCAGGAACACACAATCCGCCAGCTTTGGATGGGTGGGCCACAGGCTATTACCAATGACTCACCTTTTGAAGTGATTGATTCAAAGCATTTGTATATCAATCATATGGATCCTTTGGAAACGGTGACGACCTTGTTCTATAGGGAATTAGGCGGTCAATCGTCAGAAAATAAAAAGTTAATGGGTGCGACGTTATGTTCCTGGCCCGATCGTGCAGTCCATCATGAACGTGATGTATTCCATCAGAATGCAGTTTACCCGGCTTTGCTGACTTTTGCGGAACGAAGCTGGCGAGGAGGAGGAGATTTTGAATGGCGTAGTAATATCAAAACGGATGCAAAGGGATTAGCTCAATTTGCTGAATTTGAAAAGCGTTTGCTCCAACATAAAAGATTGTATTTTAAAGATCTTATTTTTCCGTATTACGCACAAAGTGGGCAAAAATGGATGTTGTATGGGCCTGTGGAAAATAAAGGTGATCTGAGCATGGTCTTAAAAAATGAAGTGACAGGAAAATTTACCAATTTAAAAAAGATCGGTGAGTTTTGTGGTGGAACTATCGTATTACGCCATTGGTGGGCTGATGTGGTAAAAGGGGCTATTGATCGGCCGCTTGAAAATAGTACCGTATATGCTGTGAGCAAAGTATGGAGTGAAAGAGGGGGAAACCAAAGTTTTTGGATCGGTTTTAATGACCTCTCCCGTTCATATGCCAGTGATTCACCAAATTTGGGAACCTGGGACGATAGAATGAGCAAAATTTGGGTGAACGGGCGTGAAGTGCTTCCACCGAATTGGCAACATGCTGGCCAAAAAGGAAATTTGGAGCTCCCATTGGTTGATGAAGGTTACAGCTACCGAAGTCCAAGCATTATTCTGCTGGAGGAAGGCTGGAATACAGTTGTGGTGAAACTTCCTGTGGGAAAATTAAATGGGAAAGATTGGCAAAATCCACTAAAATGGATGTTTACTTGCCTACCGATTGAAAGGGAGTAATAAATAACCGATCGCATTGTATTAACACAGATGAATTTTTTAAATAGAATTAACAATAAAACTTATATAGATATGAAGAAATTAGGGACAATGTTGGTATTTGCACTGTTGGCAGGAATTTGCCACGCTCAGGAAGTGAGTGTATTTGTTTCAGGCGAAGATGGCTATAAAAGCTACCGCATACCTGCTATTGTAAAGGATAGAAGTGGACAGTTAATTGCTTTTGCAGAAGGTAGGGTGGATCATGCCGGCGATTTTGGTAATGTAGATATTGTTTATAAAATTAGTCAGGATAATGGAAAAACATGGGGCCCATTGCAAGTTGCTGTTGACAATGATAATTTGCAGGTCGGAAATCCAGCTCCGGTAGTGGATCTATTGGATCCAGCATATCCGAAAGGACGCCTGTTTCTTTTTTATAATACGGGTAATAATCATGAGGGAGAAGTCCGTAAAGGAAATGGTTTGCGAGAATGTTGGTCAATTAGTTCGACCGACGGTGGTAAGACCTGGTCTAATCCAGAAAACATAACGCTTGAGACGCATCGTCCTAATCAATCATCCGTAAATGCACAATATATTTTTAAGGAAGACTGGCGGACTTATGCAAATACGCCCGGACATGCTTTGCAATTTGATTCTGGTAAGTTTAGAGGACGTATTTATATTCCTGCTAACCATTCTGAAGGAAATCCGAAAGAAAATGGCAAGGACTATTTTGCGCATTCGTATTACTCGGACGATCATGGAAAGACATTCAAGATAGGGGCAAGCGTGAAATTTGAGGGATCAAATGAAACAATGGCCGCACAGGTTTCCAACACAGGACTGTATATGAATTCCCGTAATCAGCAAGGTAATGTAAAATCGAGAATTGTATCCTATTCCGGTGATGGTGGCGCTACTTGGGATACAACCTATTATGATAAAAACTTACCCGATCCGGTCAACCAGGGTTCAGTGCTTTCCTGGCAAAAGAAAGGAAAATATATATTGGCTGTGTGTAATGCTGCATCAACCAATAGAAGAGACAATCTAACCGTTCGATTAAGTAATGATCAGGGCAAAACATGGTATTTTAATCAGGTTGTGGCCAAAGCGCCGGAGGGTGTGAAAGGGGATTATGCCGCTTATTCCGATTTAGTACTTTTAAATAAAAATAAACTCGGCGTTTTATTTGAAAAAGAAAATTACAGCAAAATTGTCTTTTTGCCCGTAAATTTTAAGTAATCGGGCACATTGTGGTATCGATATAATATGCATTTTCTTTCATTTCTTCCTTTTGGTTAAAACAGGAAGGAATGAAAGAAAAAAATGAATCTTCGATTATTAGGCAGCTTGCTCCACAAGCTGTCAAATAACGATATAAACTTAAATAGAACCAATAATCCAAAACTAAATGAGAAAAACCAAATTTTGGCTGGTGCTGAGCCTAATCGCAACTAGCCTGTCTATTTTTGCCTGCAAAAAAGACTCTACAGCAACAAAAAATCCGATTCCGGAAGTAAGTAAGGCGAAGGCCTCGACTAAGCTATTAAATGCGACTACCGTAGCGACAACAGATTACGAATTGATCTGGTCGGATGAGTTTAATAGTAGTGGGGGATTTGATTCCACAAAATGGTCTTATGCTGACAGGGGCACTGTCGCATGGAATAAGTATATGACCTCCTTGCCGGCTTATGCATCCCAAGATGGGAGCAATCTCGTATTGCGTATGGATAATGCCGTTGTAGCCGGAGATCCTGTTGCCTATCATGCTGGAGGAGTTAAGTCGATGGGGAAATTTAGTATGACTTATGGAAAAGTTGAAGTGAGGGCTAAATTTACACAAGGAAGAGGTTCATGGCCTGCTATTTGGATGATGCCCGAACCAGCTACAGCGTACGGCGGCTGGCCTAGCTGTGGTGAAATTGACATTATGGAGCATGTCAACAACGAAAGTGTGATGTACCATACGATCCATAATGGCTCAGTTACCAATGCAAATGGTGGGAGCACAGCATCGAAATCTGCCACCTATAATACGACAGATTACAACCTATATACGATGATCTGGAGTCCGAACGACATTCGATTTTACGTCAACAATGTAATACAGTATACTTACGCAAGAGTTTCCGGTGGGGGGACACAGCAATGGCCATTTGATGTTCCTTTTTATCTGATTCTGAATCAGGCCGGTGGAGCGGGATGGCCAGGGGCGATCACAAATGCTGACTTACCCTTTAGTATGCAGGTGGATTACGTACGTGTATATAAGCTGCCTTTATTTAGTAATGGCGATTTCGAAAGCGGTGTCATCTATCCATGGACAACATGGGGCGGTGGATCATCGGTTGTTTCCACCGATGCCCGGACAGGAACCAAATGCATCCGCGAAACAGGCGGAGAGACATCCATTGAACAATACCTGACCGGTTTAACGCCAAATACGACCTATCGGTTCGGTGGCTACGCCAAAGTATCTGCAGCTGGCCAATCGGTCAGTATTGGTGTCAAAAATTATGGGGGAACTGCGGTCGATGCGACTATAGGTACGACCAGCTACTCCAATAATTCGGTAACTTTTACAACTGGAGCCAATAATACTACTGCTACGGTCTATTTCTATAAACCCTTGAGCGGTACGGTGTATGGTGATGATTTCTATTTGGAAAAATTGTAAAACACCGTAGTTAGAAGAGCAGCGGTTTAGTTCAACCGCTGCTCTTTTAGCAATACTGCGTGATGACGAGGGCCTCGGTCCTCATTGAGGATGTCGATATAAACTTCATAACTACCTAATGAAAAATGTAAGATAGTGCCAAATAAAGGCCATGAATCTTTACATTAGTTAACCGCAGTATCTCCTTATTTCTTCAATACAAGAGTATGTCCATTTTGGTAGAGTGTCATTTTGTTTTCGCTACGTTCGAAAACTATTTTTACGCCAAATTGCGGTTGGACCAGCGTATTTCTATCCTTGGGTTTCAGTTGAAATGCCGGCTGACCGACAACTTGACCCAGCACCTTGTTGCCCTCTCTCGTAATATTTATCTGAATAGGAGGCTGTTCGCTTTTGTATTCGCCGACGAGGCTTGAAATTTCTTCCTCTGTCAATTGTATTTCCGCAAGATCAGGAAGTGGAAAAGGTTTTTTATAAAGTTCGCCAAGGCTGAACTTTAATATTTCATTATTATTATAATTGTTGGCATTGCTAATGATAGCGACATTATAATTACCATCATCAAAATGACCAGCTACCGAGGAGTATCCATCTATACCACCTGTGTGGCCAAAGCCTATATGTTCATAGAATGGTAATTGGAATAAACCCAATCCATAGCCCTGATCTATTTTTTTCATCTCTTCCAGGCTTGCAGCATTGATTATTTTATGGCTAAATAAACCATTGAAAAATTTGCCCAGATCTGCCGGAGTTGACCAAACGGCTCCGGCTCCAAGCGGAACAGAATTGTCCGTGTGTAGTTCAAGGGTCCATTCGTGAGTGAATCGATAAGATTCGCTAACATCCCTGCTGTTATTTTGTGGACGGCCAAAGGTTGTCTCTTGCAAGTTTAATGGCTTACAGATGTATTCTTTCAATAAAAAAGCATAGTCTTTTTTCCAAACTTTGTCTAAGATATAGGTAAGTAGGATGTAGTTTGAATTACTATATGCATGTTTACTGCTGGGGGCAAAGTCGGCTCCGCCTTTGACGATGCGTTCAACAAGTTCTTTCTCTGTCTGTGGTTTAGTATTCCATGTCAAATAATCGTTGTCATCCGTGATATTGTGTAATCCGCTGCTATGATTTAACAATTGGCGAACGGTGATTTTTCCAGCGTCTGGAATATCTTTAAAGAATGCAGATATTGGTTCGTCTAACTTCAGTTTTCCGAGCTCAACTGTTTTTAGTACAAGTGTTGCTGTGAAAGTTTTGGAGATTGAACCTATTCCATAACGCGTATTTATGTTCGCTTTTTTTTTCTGCGCTACATCTGCATATCCAATTGCCTTTTGATAGAGTAATTGATCGCCTTTGCTGATTGCAATACTGCCCATCCAGACATTATTTTTATCAATGACGGACATCAGGCTATCCATGCGAACAGCTGTGAATTCCTGGGCTTTGAGAATGGGGCTTGATAGGGTTCCTAAGAGGAACAATAACACTGTGGTTCTTTTCATAATTTATGGGGAATAGATTTTTTGAGTTTCAAAATTAACGTGGAGGAATAGTAAAGTCCACTGATGATGAATAGAAATGCTGGAATGAAATAATTGCCCAATTGTTCGTAACGCAGGGCTTCTTCATGCTGTAAAATAAGTTTGCCGAATATGAAAAACTTGTTGGGCGCATAGAAGAATCCGACTCCCTGAGGATCAATAAATTTGGCCACGACTAGAAATACGGCGATGAGCATAAGGGTATAGATGATATAATAAATCATGTTTACGATCCCTTGTGTGAGCATGATAGGTACCCGTAATAAGGATACGGATTTGCGAGGAGATTCTATTGACGGGGTAATGGACGTTGACAAAATCATTTCTTTGATAAAAGTCTCTGGTAACCCGAGTTTATCTAAGATTTCTTGGAGCTGACTAGGCATGGCGTCATGGATTAACTGTGGGGGAAGCTGCTGTTGCAATGCCTCAAATATGTGGCTATTGATTTCACATAATATATCCTGTCTTTGCTCCAAGGCTAATTTTTTTACAAGAGCCGTTGCTTTTGACATGTAGTCTTGATATAGCAGAGCTGAGGATCTATTTGTAAAGGGTATCTGGTTATAATGCATGCGTCAAAGTGGTTAAATGTTGGTTTAAGCTTGTCCAGTACGTTCTCATCTCTAAGAAAGTACTTTGGCCTTCCTTTGTTATTTTGTAATATTTTCTTGGAATCCCAGTTTCCTGAGGCACCCAGTTCGATTCGACCAGGCCTTCGTTTTTTAAACGGATCAATAAGGGGTATAAAGTTCCTTCAGCAATATCAATGGCGGTTTTCTTCTTGACCTCCTGGATAAGATCATAGCCATAGTATTCCTGATCATAGGCAAGAATACCTAATACAACAAAAGAAAGACTTCCTTTTTTTAGCTGTGAAATCCATTTGTCAATAAATTCTTTGTTCATGGAAGTAAATATATAACAAAATACATAGTAATACAATGTATTGTTTTAAATTTTTAATATACCTTTCAATGAAGGAAAGTGTCCTAATTAAAAAAAGATGGGGGAAGTGGATTTGATGTTACTTCGATTGATTTTTTGCTAAAAAAAAACACTTGAAGTGGGGAACTTCAAGTGTTTAACCTAACCAATTATTAACCTAAATTTATGAAAAGTATACTTTCTCAAGTATAATAAACTATGTTCAATATCTGTGCCATTCTATTTGTTAGTTTTATAATATTTTTCTTTGTGTTATTTTTGTTACGTATTATCTCCGGATTTGGTTGATGTTATATCTTATTTGGTAATATTTTTATATTTTTAAAGATATTCAACAGCCTAAAAAAGTACTGAGTTAATTTTCTATACTATTTTTGACTACTTTATTACCCAAATTGTCCTTTTGTGTATATAAAAGAAAACAGCGGCTGTCCGAAAATAGGCTAATTGTAGCTATGGAGCGTAATATTTGAAGAGGTCTTTCCACTCATCATCCAAATTACCTTTGTATACGTTTTGTTTGGCACGACGATACCAATATTCTGCATTCCACTGATCGCCTTCTTTGCGATGTAAATAAGCATGAACATGTGCTGCGTCAGTTCCGTCTAATTGATCGATCAGGTCATGCGCGGTTTTCCAATTTCCTTTCAGATCATGCCAAAGTGACTTTTGTACCGCTGTCCAATGCTGAAGCGGAGCTTCAAGAGATTGAAATTCTTCTATTGTCATATTTTATTCTGTTATTTCTTTGCTCCAGATTTCATAAATATCGTCTCCTTTCGAACTTTTTCCTTTATGATGCCATGCGCCATTCAGGATTTCACCATCAAAGGCGAGTTCTTGCCCAACTCTATTATTGTCTCTCGAAAAGAACCGTATTTTTTCGGAGTACCGATTATTATTGTACTGATAGTCACCTCCGCCTGTACCATAGAAACCCTTTTGAGCAGGATTAATCGCTACCCATTGAAAATATCCATCAACCAATATTTTGATTGTTTTACGATCTGCTTTGGGAATATCTTGCATTTTGCCTTCTTGCTGGCGACCTGTGATCCGCCAAAGTGCGTCAAGGTCTTGTGGAACTTTTTTCTGCTTGATATAGAGATGGTAGCTATTGGCAGTTTTGAGGCGAAGGGAGTCTGCTTCAATCCGGTAAGGTAATTGGGTTGTTTTGCCAATGGCAGCCGAATCCTGTGAGTTATACTCGACAGCGATAGTGATCAGATTATGCTGCTTATCAAGTGCGCCGCCCCAGGTAAGCTGAAAACGTTTTCTGACGTCATCGTAACTTATAAATGAAATATAATGGTCTTTAACGAGCATTAAATGTTTATTGATGCCATCCTGATACAGGTAGGCCCCGTCGTGAAGTTGCTGCTGTGCCTGGATTTTAGAAAAATAGATTCCAAAAAATAGAAAGAATAGGAGGGTACAATTTTTCATAACGGGTCTAAACTTGTTTCCCCTAAAGATACAAAATAAAACAGCGACACGAATGACGAACATTGGATTTAATCGAATCAAAAAAAGCTGACCAGGCGATGCCTTGCCTCCAAAAAGTTAGACACTTTTCTTGGCAGTTCAGCGAACGGTCAGCTTTTTTGATTCGGAGTTAAATGTATCTATTTAAATTTACTTGCCAATGCAGCTAGCTTGCTGGCCATATCCGTTTGTGGTTCGGCCTGCTTTTTAAAATCATTTTTTTTGTTTTTGGGTAGCGCAGGCTTCTCATCTGTTTTCATTGACAATGCAATGCGACTACGTTTTTCGTCTACTTCTGTTACCGTTACCATGACGTGTTGCTGTACTTTGACGACTTCATGGGGATCTGATATATAGCGATTAGATAATTGGCTTAGGTGTACCAGGCCATCTTGATGTACGCCAATATCAACAAAGGCACCGAAATTCGTAATATTGGTCACGATTCCCGGCAGTTTCATGCCAACCCGTAAGTCGCCAATGCTGTTGACCCCATCCGTGAATGAAAATGCTTCGAATTTTTCCCTTGGATCTAATCCGGGTTTTGCTAATTCATTTAGAATATCGTTTAATGTCGGTAGTCCTACTTCCTCCGAAATGTAATTTTTTAGGGGAATAGATTTCCTGAGGTCAGCATCTGTCAATAGGTCCTCCACTTTTTTTCCCAAGTCTTTGGCCATTTGTTCCACCAATGCATAACGTTCGGGGTGTACTGCAGAGGAATCCAATGGATTTACCGCATGGCGAATGCGAAGGAATCCTGCGGCTTGTTCAAATGCTTTATCACCAAGGCGAGGAACTTTTTTCAGTTCACGTCTCGATGCAAATGGACCATTCTCATTTCTGTATTTGATGATCTGTTGGGCCAAAGATGGACCTAGACCCGAAACATAGGATAAGATTTGTTTGGAGGCAGTATTCAGTTCAACACCGACCGCATTTACACAGCTGATAACGGTGTCGTCCAGAGAAGTTTGGAGTTTATTTTGATCAACGTCATGTTGATATTGTCCGACACCGATCGATTTTGGATCGATCTTAACCAGCTCAGCCAAGGGATCCATCAATCGTCTACCAATAGATACTGCACCACGTACCGTAACATCTTGATCTGGAAATTCTTCACGAGCAGTTTCGGAAGCCGAATAAATAGAGGCTCCACTTTCATTGACCATAACGATGGTAACGTTATTTAATCCGAGTTTCCGTACAAATTCCTCCGTTTCTCGACCCGCTGTTCCATTGCCGATTGCGATGGCTTGGATATCGTATTTCGAGACTAAATACTGAATTGTTTTTTTTGCTTCTGCCAGTCCATTGGCACCCGTATGTGGAAAGATAGCCGTATTTTCTTTGAGCTGTCCCTGCTCATCCAGAACAACCGTTTTACAGCCTGTACGAAATCCTGGGTCGATTGCAAGCAGCCTTTTCTGCCCTAGTGGAGCGGCTAGAAGTAATTGACGAACATTGTCGGCAAAAACTTTGATGGCTTCTTCATCGGCTTTTTGGCGTGTTAATACACGAATTTCAGTCTCCATGGAAGGTTTTAACAGACGCTTATAGCTATCGACCAAGGCGAGTTTTACCTGAGCTGCGGCATCGTTGGCACCCTTAACATAGATGGATTCGATACGGGGTAGAATTTCTTCTTCATTGATCGCTATATCTAAGTAGAGCAGCTCTTCTTTTTCCCCACGGCGCATCGCAAGCACACGATGGGAAGGTGCATCTTTCAAAGATTCAGACCATTCGTAATAATCTTTATATTTTAGGGCGGCGTCTTCTTTTCCAGGAACTACCTTTGAAACAAATGCACTTTTTTCGAGGAATATCGCTCTCGACTTGGCTCTCACTGTCGCATCTTCGGCAATGACCTCTGCAATGATATCGCGGGCACCTGCTAGTGCCTCCTCTGTATTTTTTACGCCTTTTTCTTCATCTATTAAACTGTCCGCAAGGGCGAGGAAATCGCCCGTTTCTTGCGCCAAAATAAGATCCGCTAAAGGTTGCAGACCTTTTTCACGTGCCACACTGGCGCGGGTTTTACGCTTAGGTTTGTAAGGCAAATAGATATCTTCAAGACTGGCCATGGTTTCGGCATTCAAAAGCTGCTGCTCAAGCTCCGCTGTCAATTTCCCCTGATCGTTGATAGATTTAAGAACAGCTTCTTTACGTTTATCTAAATCGCGCAGCTGCTGGAAACGATCTCTGATATTGGTGATTTGAACTTCGTCCAAACTACCAGTCATTTCCTTACGGTAGCGTGAGATAAACGGAACGGTAGCGCCTTCGTCTAATAGTGCTATAGTCGTGCGAACCTGTTTTTCGCTAATAGAAAGCTCGTTAGCAATAGTAATTTCGTGTGTTGATAAGCTCATTGTCGGTTTAATCTTAAAAAGTAGAGCTGTTGAATCACCATTCAACAGCTCTAAGTATATCTAATTATAAACTAAAGTAGTAAAATTAAGCAGGTTTATTGGTATTGTCCTGCTCAGGAACTTTTTTATCTTCTACCTCGTTGTTTTTAGTTTCTGCAAAATGATCGTTATACCCGTACGTGATGTGGGATGGCTCTTCGCCGTAATCGGGTTGTTTATGCGGATTATGTTCGACGACACCGGCAGGTGTTGTGAATTCATATTTTTTCTTAGGCTGCTCTGTTTCTGAACCTTCTACGGTTTCCTGTGGCTTAGCCTCTTCTTCGTGTGCTACTTGAGCCTTCTCCTCAGCTAAACGCACATCATTAGGAACAGCTTCTTCTTTTACTTCTGTTTTAACGTCTATGTCTTTCTCGAAATTATTGATTTGATCTGAAATTTCACGTTTGATACCTTCTGATGCATCTTTGAACTCACGTATTCCTCTTCCTAAACCTCTCGCCAATTCAGGAAGTTTTTTGCCTCCAAAAAGTAACAAGATTGCAAACACAATTAAGATCATCTCTTGTGTTCCGATGTTTAGAAATGCTATTACTGGATTGTACATACTCTTTTTCCTCTTCTTTTGATTACTAACTAGATGCTAAGGTACATTTATATTTCTATAGTTCTTAGACCCAAAAGTAAATTTAAGATAATTTTAAGGTATTTGAAACATAAAAATTACTTAACAAAGTGCGGTTATTTGATGGGTGTAAATTGTTATATTTTTGCTAAATATTTTTTAATATGACGATAGGGTAGCAATATCTTCGTATTTTTGTGGCTATTTTTTTAGGGAAATCGATTATGTTGGGAAAATTTAAAACATTTAAACCGTATTACAAAAGTACGATGGTATTGGCGGGGCCAGTGGTGATCTCACAATTGGGACATACACTGGTGCATACCGCAGATAGTGTGATTGTTGGACATTTTGCAGGAACCATTCCATTGGCCGCAGTTTCGTTGGTACATGCTGTTTTTATGGTTGTTATGGTCATCGGGTTGGGAATTGCTTATGGCATCACGCCGTTGATTGCACAGGAGAATGGCCGTGATAATAAAAAAGAATGTGCCATATTGTTGTCCAATAGCTTTTGGTTAAATATTCTCGCAGGACTCTTGTTGTTCGCTTTAGTTTACTTTGGTTCGATGTTGGCTATCGATCACCTCAACCAAGATCCGGCTGTGGTGAAGGAGGCAAAGCCTTATTTACTTATTCTGAGTTTATCGATGCTTCCGTTGATGGTATTTAGCACATTTAAACAATTTGCCGAAGGCCTTGGCTTTACAAAGCAAGCCATGAATGTAACTATTTGGGGAAATGTACTGAACATTATTTTGGCGATCATCTTTGTCAAAGGGATGTTTGGCATTAGCCCTATGGGGGTGAAGGGAGTCGGATACAGTACATTGATCGACCGTGTGTTAATGATGTCTGTGATGATGACCTATGTATTGCGATCGCAGAAATTTAAAGGATATATTCAATATTTTAAGGTGACATTGGTAGATCGGCAACGATTGCTTAAGATCGTGCGCATCGGAGCACCCGTGGCTATGCAATATGTATTTGAAATTGGGGCTTTTGCAGGGGCTTCCCTATTAGCCGGTACGATAAGTGCTACAGCGCAAGCTTCTCATCAAGTAGCCATCCAGCTGGCCGCGATGACGTATATGATGGCGAGTGGTATCGCTGCTGCTGCAACAATCAAGGTGGGGAATAGTTATGGTAATAGAAACCTTTTTCGCCTCGAACGATTTGCCATCACTTCGTATCAATTGGTGTTGATCTTTATGGTGATTACAGCGTCTTTGTTCGCGTTGTTGAATAATTATTTACCTTATATCTTTACCTCAGATCATGCTGTGGTGATTATTGCTTCCCAGCTGTTGATTATTGCGGGACTTTTCCAATTGTTTGATGGTACGCAAGTTGTCGGTCTGGGGGTGTTACGTGGTATGGGGGATGTGAATATTCCAACCCTAATCACATTTATTGCTTATTGGATTATAGGGCTACCAAGTGGCTACCTCATGGGAGTGGTATTTAACTGGGGTATTAAGGGGATTTGGTATGGGCTGACATTAGGCTTGTTAACCTCTTCGCTTTTACTTTATCTGCGGTTTCAATTGGTGATCAAGAAGAAGAAAATACAATTCGAACAAAGTATGTTTAAGTAACAAAAAATATATTTTAAATAATAAAAATGCCCCAAATAAGTGTCTAACTTTTTGGGGCATGTCTATTAAGAGCCTTTTTTTATTTATCAATTTTGATGGCTAGATTACTCTATTGCTATCCCAATTTTCCAGGTAGTCCGCCACACGTTTTAAGAAGGTACCTCCGAGGGCACCATCGATTGCACGGTGGTCGTAAGAAAGTGAAAGATACATCATATGTCTAATACCAATCATATCACCATACTCTGTTTCTATGACTGCTGGTTTTTTCGTAATTGTACCTACAGCCAAGATTGCAGCTTGCGGTTGGTTAATGATAGGAGTTCCCATAATATTGCCAAAAGCGCCGATATTGGTGAATGTAAATGTGCCATCTTGTGTGTCGTCAGGTTTTAATTTATTTGCCCGTGACCGTTGTGCGAGGTCGTTGACACTTTTACTCAAACCTACTAAGCTTAATTGATCTGCATTTTTGATAACAGGAACGATGAGATTGCCATTAGGCAATGCTGCCGCCATACCAATATTGATGTTTTTCTTCTTGATGATATTGTAACCGTCGATCGAGATATTGACCAATGGAAAATCTTTGAGCGCCTTGCTAATCGCCTCGATAAACAAAGGGGTGAACGTAATGTTTTCTCCCTCGCGTTTTTTATAGGCATCTTTAACTTTATTGCGCCACAAAACTAAATTGGTTACATCTGCCTCAACAAAAGAACATACATGGGGAGAGGTTTGTACACTTTTGACCATATGGTCTGCAATCAACCTTCGCATGCGGTCCATTTCAATGATTTCATCACTGCCATTGGCAACAGTGTGAACATGCGATGGAGCAGTGGAGATTATTTTCGGAGATTCTGTAGCCGTGTTCGTGTGCTCTGCCGGAATAGACTTTGGTGTTTTTGCCGATGAATCTCGATGTGTTACATACGTTAAAATATCTTCCTTTGTCACTCTTCCCTCTGCTCCAGTACCCTGGATACGGTCAAGTTCATCTTGGGACAATCCTTCGTGACGTGCGATATTCTTTACTAAAGGTGAATAGAAACGAAGGGTATTCTCGTAGGGAGAAGACGAAGTTTCAGCCGCTACATTTGGCAGCTGGTCTACACCAGGGATATTCAACTCTATGATCTCTTCGGGAGCTGTCGCTGAAGGAGCTGTATTTTCTTGTGCTTGAATCGCAGGTTCTTCATTTTCGCCCTCAATTTCTATAATTGCAACGACTTCACCAACTTGGACAGTCTGGTCTACGGTATAGCAATGCTCTTTTAAAACACCTTTTACAGGGGAAGGTACCTCTGAATCAACTTTGTCCGTTGCGATTTCCAATAAAGTGTCATCTTCATCAATCAGGTCACCAGGTTGTTTTAACCATTTTGTGATTGTTGCCTCGGATACACTTTCTCCCATTTTTGGGAGCAAGAGTTTATATAAAGCCATATTTTTTAGCAATCTCGTTATAGAAAAACGAAGTTAAATAAATTGTGGTTTACTTTCAACAATTTAAAATATTATTCCTTAAATAAGGTATTCTTTGAAATATTATTTTACTTTATTGTGTGTCTTGTTCTTTTTCTTTTACCAGCAACTTCCACAAAAGTAATAAAGCATTCATACGGGTACGTTCGATGTTGATCAGTCTTTCGTTATTAAACTGAAACTTCTTGGTTAAAACTTCTTTTTTTCCCGCAACAGCTACCCAGATCGTGCCAACTGGTTTCTCAACTGTTCCACCACCTGGCCCCGCTATCCCAGTTGTCGCAATAGCATAATCCGACGAAAATGCCTTTTTTGAACCGGAAGCCATTTCGATAGCAGTCTGCTCACTTACTGCGCCATATTGGATCAGTGTTGCTTCTTTGACGTTCAACAATTGTTGTTTTAAAGCGTTGGAGTAGGGGATAGTACCACCAAGGAATATAACGCTGCTTCCTGCTACTGCGGTTATTGAAGCGGCAAGGCTACCACCTGTACAGCTTTCTGCGGTAGTCAATGTAGCACCTCGGCGGCTAAGCTCTTTAATTAAATAAGGTTCGATGCTGGTATCATAATCTGCAATGACATATTGTTGTAAACGATGGAGTAGCTTTGTTTTAAAAAGGGCAACCTGGAGCATAATGTCAGATTTATTCCTGCTTTTACCAGAGAGTCTCAATCGGATAAAGGCCAAGGTTGGTAGATAGGCCAATTTTATGCTTGAAGGAAGTTCTGATTCGATATCCTTTATTTCTTCTGCCAAATAGGATTCTCCGATTCCGCCGACCAAAATTGTCTCATGACAGATAAATAAGTCAGGATCCTGTTTGGCTAATAAAGGCAGCACATGTTTTTCCATCAGAAATTTCATCTCAAATGGCACTCCAGGCATAAAAATAAACTTCTTTTGGTTCTGGTGTACCAGCATGCCGGGTGCAGTGCCATAGTCGTTAAATAGGACTTCACAATTTGCCAAAACATCGGCCTGCTGCAGATTGATGTCGAGCATTTTTAGATTGCGCGATTCAAATATGTTGGTCACGTGCCGAAGTACATGCTCATCCCGTATCAAGGTGGTTCCAAAATACGCTGCGGCAGTTTTTTTTGTCACATCATCTTTCGTCGGGCCCAGACCTCCGGTGATTAAAATAAGATCTGCTCGAGCTGAGGCCTCTTTCAATGTCGTTGAAATAGCCTCTTCGGTATCAGGGATCGATGTCATTTGAACGATATCGACTTCGAATTGGAGCAGTTGCTTGGCAATCCAGCCTGAATTGGTATCAATGATCTGACCGATGAGGATCTCATCGCCTATGGTAATAATCTCTGCTTTCATCTTTAAAATAATTATGCGATCACCTCCCTACTTTGAAAAATGCATCTGTGGGGATAGTGTTGGATTTTCTCAATCTTTTGGTGTTAAAATGTCCATGCGCTAGCGCCTAAAAAATGAAAATTCAATACCAGAAGATTCAGGATATAAACTTACATAAAATTGCGACTCAACGAAATGTTAAAAATGTATTTGATGGAAGAAGTTTTTTGAAAAGAAGCTGATGGTTCTGCTGACCAATACAGGTATAGCATTTCAAAAAAAAAGCAGTTATTTTAAAAATAACTGCCTCCTGAACTGGCTCTTTTTGTGAGCTTAAGATCTTGTAAGATCGATGCCTTTGCACGAATGGTGACGTTATAGCTTCGGAACCGCCCAAAAGGCATCCAGCCAAATGACATATCCCAACAATGTAGATCCCGATAGATATTGAAAGAGGTCATGACCACTTCCTTCTGTTTGAAATCGTATCCCGATTGAAAGGTTACCTTCCATTTGGGTGTAACACTGAAATCACCATGTAAATTTAAGGTACTTGTGATTTGACTTTCCATTCTCCGCGTACTGGAGTTGAACGATTTTGCCATATTGAAACTGAACGATGCCGCAAGGTTCCATGGGATATTAAAGTCCACAAATGCGTTTGGATCTGAGCTAATTCGAGCCAAGGCCTGTGCTTGCTCAGGAGTCATACCTGCTCCAGACATTTCTTTTCTTAAAGAATCGATATTGTTATTACGGGATTTTGCAGCCTTAGGATTCAGACTATAGTCAAAGGAAAGACCAAAGTTTGTCAGGCGAGCAAGGCTACCGTCTTTAATGGCATAGCGATTGACGCGGACACCATTTTCATTGACCGAATAGGGATCAAATGTACCGTTGAAGTTTACATTCATCTTTTGGTCGAAAAAAGCTGTACGGCCAGAGAAAGTAATTGGGGACAACTTTAGCGAGTCGGCAACAAAGTTGTAATTTCCGCTGAACGTCAAACCTTGAAGAATAGGGATTTTCTTCATGCCTCCATCCGTGGTATCGGATTTACTTTTGACTTTTGCTTCGATGTTATTGTCAATGGAAAAGCCTATCCCTGCAGATTTTCCTGCAGAAGGAGATCCGTAGACACCCTGACTAAAGATTGAGTATACATTTCTGTTCCCATATTGATCGTTATAATGCTGATAGAAACCATATCTTGGATCCGAAAAATCGGGTCTATAGTTCAGGTTGATCGACGGTGTAACGACGTGTCTGATCTGCTTAAGGTTACCTATTTTAGGGAAATAATTACCATAAACCTTGGTCGAAAGTCCGGTCGAAACAGAGTAATCGTATGCACGATTGAATCCCTGAACGGTATCGATACGTTGTTTATAACCTGCGGCAGTATTGTCGATGCTTTGTCGTGTACTTTGTAAATACCAACGCTCGGTATAGTTTACACTGGTGTTGAACTGAAAATATTTAAAAGCATTGAGTGATAAACTGATTGGAATATTATGTTGGAAACCATTTTGGAATTTCTTGAACCCCCCTGGTTTAAATAACAATGTATCAATGGTGCTTACCGAGTTTTGTGCTTGGAAACTATAACCGACATTGATGCGTTGATACCATTTTTGTTCACCGACACGGTCTTTACTGTCAAATGGATTGAAAGAGGATACGTTTAAGCTGATATTTGGTAAACTCATCTGTATACTGCGCGTAGCCATATCCTGATTATGCGTTAAGCTGGCCGTGAGGTTTACCTTGCCATCGGCAAATACTTTTCCATAACTGATGGACGAGCCCATCCGGTTACGTGCAAGGTTTTCATAGGTGTTTTGTGTACTTCCCGTTCCGGTATTTTGAAAGAAAGAACTTGTACCAAAGTTAACACTTGCAGAGAAAGATGTTCCTGGATTGGCTTCCTGGCGTTGGGTATGGTTCCAAGTGACATTAAAATCCTTATTGGAGCCATAATTAGATGTTCCTTCAATACCCGTTTTGGTATTGGCATAACGGATATTAAAACCACCGTTAAATTTATAGTTGACGGTATAGCGCGTATTGATGGACGCTTCCCATGAACCTTTAGAATACAAGGAACCTCTAATCTCACTGTCCCAATAATCGTTGAAGGCCAAATACCAACCGATATCCCGCATCGAGAATCCTCTGGTATAATCTTCCCCAAAAGATGGGAAGAGAAATCCAGATGCTCTTTTATCTGGTTTTGGGAAAAACGCAAATGGAAATGCCACCGGCATGGGGACACCCATTACCACAAGATAAGCCGGACCGGAAATAATCTGATTTTTAGTGACAATTCCTTTGGTGATATGAATGCCAAAATGGGTATGCGGATAGGGTAGATTACAGGTACTATATAATCCCTTGTATATCGACATTTCGTCGTAGATATTCTTTCGCACAATATTGGCCTGGATAAATCCACCATCAACTTCGGTCATAATACCGTAGGTGTTTCCCTCTTGTTTTTCGTAATCGTAATAGAGTGAGTCTACCGTTTTCGGTGATTCACCATTTCCCATGATGACGATAGGACGCCCTACATATTTACCACTTTTGTCATAGATCCCAGAAGCAAAAATCTTTTTCTTGTTTCGGTCAAGACGGATATAATCGGCAGAAAGTTCAAAATCTTGATATTTTACCTTTGCTCCGCGATAAAGGTGACTTATATTCTTGGCAACTTCAGATTTCTGCGAGTCAACCGCAATAATACTCACTTCAGCCTGCAAACCACTTCCTTTTTTCTTGGTCGTATCGCTTACAGATTTGGTCGTATCTGCAGTTTTGGATTTACTCGTGTCTTGCGATTTATTGGTCGCCGAAATAGGATCTTTATCTTGAAGTCCGTTCTGTTTTAAAGGAATATTACTTTGAGCAAAGCTAGAATTGCCCATTGCAAGAATGATAAATAGTGTTAAAATGTTGATTAACGACTTCAAAATTAAAGACAAATGTTATTTTTGTGAAATAATGTTAAACTTCGAGAGACAAAATTAGTCAAAAAAGCAATAGAAAATATGTTAAATATCGTTATCTATTAAAGAAATAATATAGACTCATTTTGATTCGTTTATAGTAGAGCAAATAATTATTCAATGAAATCAGATTTAAGAATTAGAAAATGGTGTAGCGTTGTGTTTGCTACTTTGGGATTTTTTTTATTGAATTCTTTCAAATTAAACAATGGGCAGGTAGAGCCTCCGGACTACCAAATAAGAACGATTGTAATTGATGCTGGCCATGGTGGAAAAGATACAGGGGCGGCCGGACGGCGATCGTTGGAGAAAAATGTAGCCCTTGAAGTTGCTTTGAAATTAGGAAAGCAGATTCAGAAGGATATTCCAGGTATCAAGATCATCTACACAAGAACGACCGACGAATTTGTTGAGCTTTACAAACGTATTCGTTTGGCGAATGCCAATAAAGCCGATTTATTTATTTCAATACACTGCAATTCCAGTGGTGCTAGTGCACATGGTACCGAAACTTTGGTCTCTGGTTCGCATCGTTTGGGACAGCAAGATGCTGCCGTTCGCGAAAATGCTTCCTTGTTACTGGAATCAAACTATAAAGAAAATTATCAGGGATTTGATCCAAAAGACCCTGAAAGTGCGATCATCTTTTCCTTGATGAAAAACCGATTCCGTGAAAAAAGTATTCGCCTGGCACAGATGATCGAAGGTGAGTATGTGAAAGCGGGCCGATATAGTAGAGGATTTTGGGAGAAAGGGTTAGCTGTGCTAGCAGAAGCAGGTATGCCAGCTGTATTGACGGAAATTGGCTTTATTAGTAATAGAGAAGAAGAGAGCTATCTCCTGTCTGATGAAGGGCAACAGGAGGTTGTTGATAATTTGGTTTCGGCTCTGAAAATTTATAAAAATTCTGTAGAACGCTAAACAGATTTGCTTTTATGCTGTTTTAAACTTAAATTAATGATCATTACTAAATAGGTTATTTGTGAAAATTTCAAACGAGACAAAAGTCGGCATATTAGCAACAGTTGCAATAGTTTTATTATTTATTGGATATAGCTTTCTAAAAGGAAATGATGTTTTTAGCAGCGATAATACTTTTTACACGACCTATACGACTGTAGATGGCCTAACTCCCTCCAAGCCTGTCCTGGTCAATGGCTATCAGATTGGGCGTGTTTCAAAAATGATTTTACAGGCAGATGGGAAGATCAAAACGGAGTTTAAGATCCATTCTCATTACGATATACCAAAAAATACAGTAGCGAGAATTTCAAGCACAGATTTGTTGGGAAGTAAGGCTATTGTTTTCGAAATGGGCAACAGTAAGGAATTGGCAAAGGATGGCGATTTTTTAACTTCAGGTGTTCAACCGAATATAATGGATAAGGTTGAACCCATTCAAAAACGGATCGAAACAATTACCATTAAACTGGATTCAACGCTATCGGTCGTCAATACTGTCTTAGACAAACAGTTTCAGGACGACTTTAAAAGAAGCATTCATAGTATTTCCACTTCTTTAAAAAATGTGGAAGGCATCACCAAAGATGTCGAAGGTCTAGTGGGGGATGAAAAGGGAAGACTGAATAGAATCATGGCTAATCTGGAATCTATCACTTCCAATTTTTCACAAAATGGTGAGAAAATCAATGCGATTATGTCTAATCTGAATAATATTACCGATAAGGCCGCCCGATTGGATTTTGAACACACCATGAACAAAGTAAATGCTGCAGTCAATGATTTTCAGGAGATCACTGGAAAAATTAATAGTGGTAAGGGATCTATCGGTTTATTGCTCAATGACGAAGCTTTATACAATAATCTTAATAATGCTTCAAAGGAAATGGATAATTTGATGAAGGACGTTAAAGAGAAACCTGGGAAATATATCAAACTTTCCATCTTTGGAAAAAAAGGTGAAAAGTAGATTTCAGCAATCAAATCGGATAATATACATAAAAGGCCTGCATATAGCAGGCTTTTTTCTTTTCATAGGATTGCCTTTGGACGTTGGAATTTGTCGACGGTCCTATACCCTAAATTTGCTCCCTTGGTTTATGTTTTACCGAACAGTACTTTCCTGTAACCGAGCTTATACGATGTTCTAAATTAGCACCGTTTTAACTGCCTTTTTACAGGGTATTAACACCGGGTTAATAGCGGTATACCCCTGTTGACCCCCTGTTATACCCCTGTTAACCCCCTGTAAAACCCCCGTAAAACTATAACTTGATATTAATCGTTGGTTAATAGGAGCATGATACGGTCATATAAGGTGAAATAGAAACGCCACTCATCGAGTGGCGTTTCTATTCTGCTAAATTCAGCACTTTACGAGCGACTTTATTAGTCGCGAAAGTAGGTGATCTTCCGATCCGATTTCACCGTACTTTCTATAAGGTTTCTTTAAGCCAGGTAAAGAATTCTCTTTGCCAAACCTGTGCGTTTTGTCCGGACAGTACCCAGTGATTTTCATCCGGTAGGTAGACCAGACGGCTCTTAATTTTTTTGAGCTGAGCCAATTGGAATGCAGCCAGTCCTTGTCCGATTGGGACGCGATAATCTCTTCCACCCTGAAAAATCAAAATTGGTGTGTGCCAATTATTTGCTTTTTCAATCGGGTTGAATGCGGTATAGGATTTCTCATTTTTGCTATCCCAGTACGCTCCGCCCAGTTCGTGGTTGGCGAAAAAGAGTTCTTCTGTGGTGCCATACCAGCTTCTCATGTCGAATAAACCATTGTGCGCAATGAACGTTTTGAAACGGTTTTGATGCACTCCAGCTAGTTGATAAACAGAGTATCCACCATAACTAGCTCCAATCGCCGCGCGGCGTGTTGTATCTACATAAGACTCTTTGGAGATATCGTCTATGGCGGCCAAGTAATCCCGGATTGGCTGACCACCCCAGTCTTGGGAAATAGCTTCATTCCATTTTACCCCCCAGCCAGGCATACCCCTACGGTTTGGAGCGATGACAATATAACCTTGTGATGCAATCAATTGTAAATTCCAACGGAACGAATAAAATTGCGTCAGTGCGGATTGAGGGCCGCCTTCACAGTAAAGTATCGTTGGATATTTTTTTGCAGGGTCAAAGTTTGGCGGATAGATTACCCATGAAAAAAGATCTGCTCCATCGGATGCCTTTGTAATACGCTTCTCAATTTTGTTTTCGCTGATGCTTGCGTATTTTGCATCATTAACTTTGGTGACCGGAGTTAAAGATTTGGTTTTTAGATCAAAGCTAAAGATTTCTGTTGCACGGGTAAACTTTGTCGAGCTAACGATTAATTTGTCTGCTACTTGACCTACAATCCCGGTGATGTCAAAATCACCTTCCGAAATTTGACGTATTTTTGGTAAACTTTTAGCTTTGATATTGGTCGGTACTTCAAGTTCAAATAATTGAACGGTACCTTTCGTAGCAGCTGTAAAATAGATTTTTCGATTGTCACTGCTCCAGATAAAACTATTGACCGTACCATCCCAATGTGCTGTTAGATTTAAACGAATTGAGCTGTTTTTGTCAAATAGCATGATGTCATTTTTGTCCGATTCATAACCATCGGTTTTCATGCTGAGCCAAGTTAGGCTTTTCCCATCGGGAGAATAGGTTGGGGCTGTGTCATACCCATTCATACCTTCTGTCAGGTTGGAAGTCGTTCCGCTGGCGATATCATAGCGATAAATATCGGTATTGGTACTGACGGCATAGTCTGTTCCGAATTTCTTTTTACAGACATACAGCACTGCTTTGCTATCTGGAGACCAGGCAAGATCTTCGGCGCCACCAAATGGTGCCTGAGGGCTATAAAAGGCTTGGTCCTTCAATAGGTCTACCGGCTCACCAACTTTACCATCAATAAAACTCGCCACAAAAGGATGACTGAACTTACCATCATTGAAGGTATCCCAGTGCCTATAATCTAAGTTGTCATAGATATAAGCGTCTGACTTTGGCAATTCGGGATATTTATCTGTGCTGTGGTATTTTTTTACAAGAACGGACTGACTGAAGAGTATTTGTTTTCCATCAGGAGAAAATTTGACATTTTCTAAGGCGATATCACCATTTGTCAATTGAAGTGCTTCACCCTTAGATAGGTTCTTCTTCCATAACTGCCCTTTTAGTAAATAAATTACGTCGCCATTTGGTGCGATCTGAACGACTGTTTCACCGCCTTTTTGATCGGTGAACTGATGGTTGGTGCCATTGGTCAGTGAAATCGTATATAGATTTTTTTCACTTGAATTGCTTTCCAAATTATAATTGGAAACACCATATACCAATGTTTTGCCATCTGCAGAAAGTCCTTCGGCCGAAACACGACCAAGATCCCAGAGTGTACTTGGGTTGATCGGTTGTGGCGATTCCGACACTAATTTAAAATTGCTTTTTCCACCTTTGCTTTCTTGCGCATTGCTGAGGTTACACGCCATAATCGCTAATGTAAGTATTGTAAGTTTTTTCATCTGTTTAAACATATCTATGCCGCTGAAAAATTTCTTCGCAAGTTACAGAATTTGGTCATAAATGCTAAGTCAAGTAAAAAAATAGCCATCTCTTTTAGTTAGAAATGGCTTATGAGAATTGCAAATCCCTTATTTTTTAAGTAATATTTGAATCAAGACCCAGTAAAGTCGCAGATGTTGTCTATTGATCCACATGGCTATTGTCAAATTGATACCAGTTTATTTTTGTTGAAACGCGCATCAAAATCGCCAAAATGATAAAGATGCCAATTGTTCCAGCGATAAGGGAATAATCCCGAAGTTGCATAAGGATATAGATGAAGAGATAAAATAAAGCCAAAATTGAACTCAGCAACAGCGCCGATTTCTGATCTTTGGTAATTGATTTAATGAAACTGCCAATCAGCATAACTGTAGCCACGGAAGCGGTTAAGTAAGCTAGATTAAATCCAATATGCTCGGATAGCGCGAGTAACAATGTGTAAAAAAGAACCATCGCTGCTCCAATCAGGATATATTGGATGATATGGATCCTTTTTTTCTTGATCACCTCGGTGAATAGGAGCGAAGTAAAGGTCAGAATGATGACTAAAATACCATATTTGGCAACTCGTGTTGTTTTTTGATAGTTATTGATATCTGGTAAGAAGTTAATTGTAATCATGTCCGTATTATCCAATAGGTTATTTGCAGAGGCAACTGTATTGGTGGCGGTTTGTGCTGCCTTTTGTTCATTGTCCTCATTTCCATTTGCGAGCTTGTTATCGAACTGATAGATTGGACGTGCATCGCCAGTCCATTGTTGTGGCAGCTTTCTATTGAACGAAGGGATTTCCCATGAAGCCGAAAAATTTGATGTTTCGGTATTACGTTTGCTCGGTAAAAATGCACCAGTGAAACTTGGATTAGCCCAGTTGCCCTTTGCCTGGATGTTTGTCTGATCACTAAGAGGGAGGAAATTCAATGATTTGGATCCTTTTAGATTTAGTTTTATCTTGAAACGATTGTCCGTTTTCTGCGGATCCAAAGATACCGGACAGACTAAATTTTGAGTAAATAATTTGAGATTATTAAAGTCTGGATCGAAAGTTAACTCGTTTCCATCCCAATTCAAGGATGGGCGCTTGCCTAAGCCTTTAAAATCCTGGATACCGAAAATAAGCTTGCTGCCTTTCCAGTCAATTTGCTCATGAGGGATCTCGAGTTTTTCTAGGGATATTTTGTCAAAAGAACCTTCTAATGTTATGTTGCTGTTGTAAACTACCGCATTATAAATACCTCTAGAGAGATGTTGTGGTGTTACATCTGTTGCGATATTGGAAGTTTTGGGTAAGACAAATATCCATTTCAGCTCTTCTCTAAGGTTAGATTTTTCGGCTTTTTCGGTAGACAGTGGGATAGTCTCGCGATAGGGGATGGCGAGAACAGGGCTTGAAATAACCTGATCCTTTCCCCAATTTAATGTAATTCCATCGGATACTTCCTGTTCGCGGTTTTTCCGCTCTTCAATCAAATCGCTGATTAAGGCTAGCGGAATAAGTAGTATGAGGGAAAGAAAGAAAATGACAAATAGCTTTAGGACAGTAGAATTACTGATTTTCTCAAAAAATGAGGATTGCTCTGTCGGAGGTAAATTGTTGTAGTTCATGGTTTTAGCGGTTTAAGTTTAGCTGAATGTTTTTGCTGTATAAGGCAATTTGAAGCTCCGTTAATTGCCAGTGAAGGATTTCTTTAAATTCTAAATGATGAAAACTTTGGAGCGATCGCCCCTTTTGAAAATGTTTTTTGTAATAACCGAAGTATTCAGGAAATAAGGTGCCGCCAATAAAAATCATTGCCATGAGATACAGGCTTATCTTTCCATTACCAAGCAAAAGGAATTGCATGGCAATTTCATCTTGTATCTCTGTTCCGGTTTCAGTCAGGATATGAAAGACATCGTGATTTTCCAGTTTGGGCATGACATCGAAACCTTTACTTTCATAAAAGAGCCCCAAATTATGGCCGATGCTTCCAATGGGGTAGGTCATGAAATCTGCTTTAGAGATTCCCCAGGCTTTTTTGTTCCATTTAAAGATGTTTGCATACACTTTGGAGGACCAATTGTAGAGGTGCAGCATCAGTTTCAGTCTAATTCCTTTCATTTAATTATGTTTTAAAAGTACTTTGGTTTTCAAAGTAAATAGATAAAAAAATTATTTGTATTGTTGTTTTATTAAATTTTCAAGTGCAATAAGATGGTTTTCAAAGGCTTTAAGTCCTTTTGTCGTTCTTTTGTATCTGGTGTTCGGCTTCCGGTCAACAAAGCTTTTTTCGACAATAATGTATTCCTCTTTTTCCAATGTTTTTAGGTTGGAAGCAAGGTTACCATCGGTTACATCCAACAATTCTTTCAATGAATTAAAATCATATTCTT
This sequence comes from Sphingobacterium sp. UBA1897, assembly GCF_002337775.1. NCBI lineage: Bacteria > Pseudomonadati > Bacteroidota > Sphingobacteriia > Sphingobacteriales > Sphingobacteriaceae > Sphingobacterium > Sphingobacterium sp. UBA1897. The sequence continues at coordinate 259,890 of NZ_DDGR01000027.1, read as the reverse complement.
CATTGGCAGCGAGAACACTCATAATTTGGAGGCGAACTCTGTTTTCAAATATTTTGTCATATAAGGAAAGATCTAATTTCACGATTCGTACTTTTTGTAAACGATAAAACCATAGATGATGTGTAGCACACCAAATCCCAATCCCCACAATAGTAATCCGTTGTCCGGGAAACATATACCAATCAAACCCAGACAGATTTCCAGTATACCCAAGCCTTTTGCTTCGGCAAAGGTATAGATACTACCCGCAGTCAGTGCCAGTCCATAAAAGATCAGCAGCATAGCAGCAATCAGCTGGTAGTAGCCTTGGACAAAAAACAACAAGGATATCATGCCACCTGTTAGTAAAGGGATTGAAACTGCAAATAAAAGAGATTTGCTTGTAATGTTCCAAATCGACTGCTTATTTTTTCTCGCCTTTTTACGTGCCATTAGCCAGCCGGTCACTAGGGATGATAACAGGACGATCAGCGCAATCATTAAAAACAGTAGGGGCTCATTCAGATTTTTGCCCAATAGTAGAGCGGTACTTTCGGGTTGATGTATAATATAGTATCCCAATAGCGTTCCGACCAAAGCATAACAGCCCATGAGTACACCTGATAATCCGCTTATTGAAACAAATTTGGACGATTTTTCCATTAATGATCTGATCTGCCCAAGTTCTCTAAATAAATCTTTCTGTTCCATAAAAGTACTTTGATATTCAAAGTAAATGAATAATAATGAATTATGCAAGGGGTTGGGAGAATATTGAAAAAAAATAAAAAAAAGAGTAGAAAATACTTGCAGGATATAGGTTTGGTTTCTATCTTTGTGGCATCAAAAGAAATCCTAATGCGGAAGTGGCGTAATTGGTAGCCGCACCAGACTTAGGATCTGGCGCCGCAAGGCGTGGGGGTTCGAGTCCCTTCTTCCGCACTTGATGTCCTCCCGAACTTAAAACCTCGGGAGGATTTTTTTATGAATGCGATATAGCTAAAAAGAGTATGAATATTTCACACGAGAATGTAGATGCAATCAATGCGGTAGTCAACGTCGCATTAGCACCTGAAGATTATAATCCTCAAGTCGACAAAGAGATTAAAGCGCAAGCTAAAAAAGCAAAATTACCAGGGTTCCGTCCAGGTCAAGTTCCAGTGGGACATATCAGACGTACTTATGGTAAATCTATTTTATTTGATGAGATCAATAAATTAGTGAATGAGAAAATCACCAATTATATTGCTGAAAATAAATTAGAAGTTTTAGGTCAACCACTTCCTTTGGAAGATGATGCACAATACAGCTGGGATTATAAAGACAATTTCAACTTCAAATATGAAATTGGTCTTGCTCCTGCTTTTGAATTACCTTTTACTGCTGAGACTGAATTTACTTCGTACGAAATCAAAGCTGATGAAGAGACATTGGCAGATCGTATCAAGAACTTGCGTCGTAGCTATGGAAAAATGACTAATCCAGAAGTATCTGAAGAAGGTGATGTATTGTATGCAACATTGAAACAAGATAAAGAGGAAGGTCTAGAAAAAACAACTTCTATCCGCACAGATATCGTAGAAGATGCTAAGATCAAAAAATCATTAGTTGGTCTTAAAAAAGACGATGTTGTTAAGATTGATGTTAAAAAAGCGTTCAAAACTGAAGATTTAGCACGTATCTTAGGTATCACTGAGGAAGAAGCAACTGCTTTAGACGTCACTAAATTTGAATTGACTGTTAAGAATATCAACCGCTTAGAAGAAGCTGATCTTAACCAAGAATTTTTCGATAAATTATTCGCGGAAGGTGAAGTAACAGAAGAAGCTCAATTCACAGAAAAAGTGAAAGAAGAAGTTGAGAATTTATTCAAACAAAATTCAGATCAAAGATTACGTAATGATATGTATACTTTTGGTATGGAGAAGGTTGATGTATCTTTCCCTGAAGAATTCTTGAAAAGATGGTTGAAAGCAACTAACCCAAGCATTTCTGAAGAAGAATTGAACGAAGGTTTTGCTGATTTCTTGAATAACTTGAAATGGACAATCATCGAAAATCGCGTTGTTACTGAAAATGGTCTTGAAGTTAAATATGATGAAGTTATCAATTTAGCAAAAGAACGTATCTACGCGCAAATTAAGATGTACAACATCAACGAAGAACCTTCTGATGAGCAGTTGAACCAATTTGCAATTCAATTGTTGCAAGACAGAGAACAAGGTAATCGTTTGTTCGAAGAAGCTAAAGCTTTAAAAGTATTTGATCACTTGAAAGGTTTAGTGAAATTGAATGCTAGTGATATTGAATTCAAAGAATTCGAGAAATTAGCATAAGCGATTTTTAAAATAAAAAGAAAGTCCCTCCAATCTATTTGGAGGGACTTTTTTATTTTCAGCGCAGTGTGGTCGCAGCTTTTACACTATTCTTTTTTTTGTTGTTCATATCATCCAAAGATCGCCTGTGTCGGCCGTTATATGGAGCTGAAAAAAAGCTCTGCTGGTGGAATCGAGACGGACTCCCAGAATAGGGACAATGCGGTTGGAATAGGAGTTGGGCTGCCAGAATTGAAAGAGGTCTGCTTGAGTTGGAATGGTCCACTTGAGTTGAACGAGCTCAGCCAGAATTGAAAAAAGACCTGTTGAAATAGCCAAGGGTCTAAACGAAAACGTTAATTGACTTTGCTTTTCTTTGTTTCAGCAGGAGTTGTCGTAGTCGTCTTCTTGCCAAAAGGGAATAGCCTTTTCAAGAACTCCGAGAAGGTGTTGAATTCCTGCCGATAGAGTAATCCGAAAGCACTAATATATTCGCCGTCATTGGGGCTAAGAAGAAAGTTACGTGTATTTAGGCGATTGGAAGCACGTAGGACCAAACGTCCGTCTTTTCTTAAATAAAACATAGCCTCGGCATCGGTTGAGACCCGATCTGAAAATACATTCAAATCCGTTAGAGCCTGACTTCTACGGTCGGAGATACCTCCTGTCAAAACAAGCCTGTCGTTGAATAGACGCAGTGAGGCAGATGCATCATTTAAAGATTTGATATTAATATCAAAGAAATTGATGTTTAGCGATTGGGCTATGATGTTGTTGATTTGGTTGAATGCTATTTCTGTGCCTGCGGATAGCAAGGTGTTATTTACTTCTTTACCGAAGTCTGTCTGTGTACCAGGTGTAAAACTTCGTCTCACGATTAGGCTAAGCGCTTGTTGATTGACATTGTTGGCATCTGAAAAGTATCCTTGCAGTTCATCCTTAACCCCGGGGTTTTGTGGAAAGTTGATATCAAACGTGATTTCCGGCTGACTTAACTGCCCTTTTAGGATCATGTCGGCCTGTGCCAATACACGCTCGGGATTTTCTTCCCGGCCTGCTGCATTATACAAAGGCGCTAAGCTTGTTCTTTGTTGATAGATGGCATTGATATTGATATTCGCTTCGGTTGGGTTTCCTGCCCATCGCACTGTTCCGCCCTCTTTGAGATCAAAAATCTTGTTGATATAGTCTTGGGCAGTGAAATTGAATTTTCCACTGTTTATGATAAAATCCCCAAACATTTCAAAATCCCCCAATGAAGATATCCGCATGTTGAGATTGCTATTTCCCCTTCCTGATAATTCGCCCATACTGGAGAATAGATTTATTTCTGCATTCGGGTTGATCAAGAGGTCCATATTCATCGTCAGACCGTTGAAATCTCGTTTTTTAGTGTTTTTCTTCGTTTTGGTCGAGTCTTTCTCAATAAAGTAGATAAAGTCGGTATCTGAGATTGTACTGGCACTATTGAAGGGAATATTGATAATCGTATTTTCTTCGGATTTAGCACGGATATTGATGTTCATGGCCGAAGTTAGTCCTTTAAACTGAAAGGTGCCTGAAGCGTAAGCAGTGCCATAATATACATTATTGTCCTTTATTGTGGTATTTAATACCATGAAATTCTTGGTTTCGGCAGTTACATCGATATCGGGATCACTCAATTTGTTGAGATCTACAACGCCATCAATGGTTGCTACATTGTTTTTGGGATCGTATACTTTTAGCCCTGTGAGAAAAATTCGGTTATTGGTAACCGCAATTTCGTCGGAAAGGCGGTATGGCGTTTTTAGGTAATTGATGACCATCGAAGCGTTATCCAATTTTCCAGAACCCGTAATTTTGGGATTCAGGATATCGCCTTCGATATCGAGGTCTGCATTGACCTTGCCCTGAATATTGGATACCAGGCTTCGTAAAAAGGGCTGGAAAACAAACACATCTGTGTTTACGAGTTTAGCTTTCAGATTAAGCTTATTGTTTTCGCTTAGGTGGTTATAGGAACCTTGTAACTGAATTAATTTATTTCCTTCCTCTATCTTGCTGTCTAGTTTAACCAATTGATTTTCGGGATCGTAGTTGGCATTCAGTGCTAATGAGCCGATCGGAATATTGTTATACAGGATAGGAGATGTTTTTATATTGGCGACAATAAAGGGTGCTTTGAATACGGAATTAACTTCAATATTTCCATTTAAATTTCCGGAGAGATTGATGCCATGGGGTTTGGTGATCCCATTTAGGGATGTAAGATTAAAGTCCTGAAATTTGAGATTGATCTGATCACTGACTTCGTTGGACAGGATGCCATCGATATGAACTTTTTGTTCGTCGTGACTCAGTGTTAGTTTTTCAAAGTACCATTTTCCTTTCGATATTTTCAATTGTGCATCATTATTGACAAGCCATCGCTCTCTATTGATTAAGATATTCGATGGATAGAAATTGATATAGGCAGGTTTGGCATGGGCAAAGCGTATGACGCCATTAAGATCCAGACTATTGCTTGCTTCAAGTTCCGACATTTTGATGTTGAATTGTAAACTATCGTTTGCCAAGGTGTTTGAAATATTGACGTTTTTAATATAGGTACTGTCGGTAAAATTTATGCGATCGATGGAGGTCTGCAATTCCATATTCTTCAAGTTGGCATTTTGATCGACAATCAGGTGAGTTAGCCGAATGCCATTGTACTTGAATTCGGGTGCGTAAAAATTAAAACTGGCCGTTTGTTTTTCACTTTCAAATTTTGCATTGAGCGTTGCACCGCTGTCTAACGCAATGTCCTTTCGAAAGAATGTTGCGATCGGCTTAAAAGAAGTTATATTAATATTCAGGTCAAAGTCCTGGCGATTAAAAATGTTGTTTTCAAACCCGATTGCCGGAGCGTAGCGCATGGCTAAAGCTTTAAAATAAGGAACAATTGTATTGAGGTCTATTCTTCCTTTGAGATCAATGTGTCCGATAGCCGACTGCAAGGTTAGGGAGCGTGCATTTTCATCTCCTTCGGCAAGGAAATTGATGTCGCGGATGACGAATTGGCCCTTAGAGGAAGTGAAATTGACACTGTCTGATTTAAATTCGCCGGTAATATTATTGATGTTGTCCCCAATTAAACTGGTGTGGAATTTCGTGTTAATAATGTTGATGGAATCCCCTTGAAAGAAGTTGAGTTTTTTTAGATTGGCTCGTTGGATATCAGCATCCAGGTGATAGTTGGGTTTGACAGACCAATCGATATCTGTGGTAAACTGTAGTTTTAAATTTGGATCATATATTTGCCCTGAAGCAAGAATTAACTGTTTCTCTGTATTTCCTTCAATTTGTATACGTTGATAACTGTAATTCTTGTAATTGAAATTACTAAGATCTCCTTTTATCTTTAGGCTCATTTTCTTAGGATCGGTACCTGTTCCGTCAACCTGTAAATTGAAGCCTGTTGCTCCCAGATCTTTTAATTTTGTTATCGTACCTACATCGAATTTTTTAGATTGAAAATTGCCCGCATATTTTATTTCCTTCTGGATATCCAGTAAGGCATCAGCCTCAACATTACCGATCGCAGTCGTGAAAACTCCCTTTGTCTTAAATTTATTGTATAATCCATTTAGGCTGCCTTTGAATGAAAATTTGTCGAAGATCTGGACAATTTCAGGGAGTTTGAAATTTTTTAGATTTCCGAGATCTGTAATAACTGCATTTAAGTCTTTGTGCTCAGAAGAAATTGCTATACTGGGAATAATAAATTTAGTTTTGTCAATATCTGGTAGACCGATAATCTGAAGATCGCCTGCTAAACTAGTTTTTTTTCCGATTGTTAAATCGACCTGTGATGCGTTGATGGAAGATACAGTTCCTTCTAGATTTGCCCGCTTGATATTGACGTCAAATTTGACTTGGTGCATAGGCGAAGAAAAGAAAGCAATATCCTCGGAGTGAATACGGGAGTCCCGTGCACGAAGTTTTACATGAACTTTATTGATGAAGTCCGAAAAATCGTCAAAGCTGTTGTAGCTAAGTTTGATGTAATTTTTGAATGTAGAACGGTTGGTGGCTAGCATAAGCTCACTGAGCTCGATACTTGTATTGCTTACCGTCGTTTGGCCAAGAAGGCCTTTGATCTCTAAACCCTTCTTTTCGCGAAGATTGAATGTCTTGATGTTCGCTGAAATTTGATTAGAATCGATTTTTATCTTATCAAAATGGGCGTTAAGTTTGGAAATCCCTAAATCTCCAAAGTCGACCACTTTATTGTAATGTTTGCGTCTATGGTTAACATAGTTAAACGCATTGTTCGTAATAACAAGTTCCTTTATATCGAAGATGATTTTTTTTGAACTTTTCTTTTTTTCTTTCTTATGCGGGTTGAAATAACGAATTAAAAATGAAATGTTTGAGCTGTCCTGAAATTGCTCAAAAGTCGCTTGGGTATCCTCAATGGTTAGTTTGTTGATCACAATCTTGTTCAGTTCAATGAACTGAGAAAGGTTGACGTTGGCTTCTAACCTTCCTGATTTTAATATTTCTTTTCCCTGTGGACTATAGAGTTGAAAATCTTCTACTACAATAGATTTAAAAGGTTTGAAATAGACACTTTTGAGGCTTATTTTGGTGTTTAGTTCGTTGGATAAATAGTCGACAGCTTTTTGGGCAACATAATTTTGTACCGGTTTCAACTGTAGTGATAACGCCAATGCAAGCAGTATAATGAATATACTACCAAGGACTATTGACACTATTTTAATTATTTTTTTGATACTTTTGTATTAAAATTTATTACCTCAAGCTATGGCTATTATTTTAGGGATTGAATCCTCTTGTGATGAAACCTCCGCTTCTATCTGTATTAACGGTGAAATTCATTCAAATGTTATTGCAACTCAGGCAATCCACGCAAAATATGGTGGAGTGATTCCCGAGCTCGCTTCACGTGCTCATCAACAAAATATTATTCCAACAGTGGAAGAAGCCATTCGTCAAGCAAAAGTAAGCAAAAATCAAATAGATGCAGTGAGTTTTACGCGGGGACCCGGATTATTAGGTGCACTTTTGGTGGGAACATCTTTTGCAAAATCATTTGCACTCGCACAGAATATTCCTTTAATTGATATAAACCATATGCAGGCGCATATCCTGGCTCATTTTATTGAGGATCCGAAGCCTAGTTTTCCGTTTTTATGTCTTACTGTTTCTGGTGGTCATACGCAAATTGTGTTGGTGAAAGATTATTTTGAAATGGAACTTTTGGGAGAAACATTGGATGACGCGGCAGGGGAGGCTTTTGATAAAACAGCTAAAATCCTGAATCTTCCTTATCCCGGTGGACCGCTCATCGATAAATTTGCAAAAGAAGGTAATCCGGCAGCTTATCGGCTTCCTGAACCACAGATCCCTGGTTTAAATTTTAGCTTTTCAGGATTGAAGACCGCGATATTATATTTGGTCCAAGATCAATTGAAGCAGAACCCGGATTTTCTGACCCACAATATGGCCGACTTATGTGCTAGCGTGCAATCCCGTATTGTATCAATCCTGCTGAATAAATTAAAGAAAGCGGCAAAGGAGACAGGGGTAAAGGATATTGCCATTGCAGGTGGCGTTTCGGCTAATTCTGGCCTGAGACAGAGCTTAATTGAAATGGGGGAGAAATACAAATGGCGGGTCTTCATACCAAAATTTGAATACTGTACGGATAATGCAGCGATGATTGCCATTGCGGGCTATCATAAATTTCTAAAAAAAGATTTTGTAGGTCAGGACGTCGCTCCTATGGCTAGGATGCACCTGTAGCAACTATTGAAATCTTGAGTTTCCCCGGGCACTGTCCTTTTGTACTGGGGAAACTTAAAATTCTTTATTTTATAAAGGGGAACTATACCCATAGGCCTGTGCCATAGAGGTAAATAAGTTTTTCTTCGGCTGGTAAAAGTTTAGTTCATACCCCTCAGCACCCCAAAAGATACTGATAAAACTAATTCCTTGCTCAGAACGCAATACTGTTAGTATCTGAAAAGCCTCGTTGTCAAACTGACCGCCATCATCAACACGCCAAGTGCTGATATCATCGTATAAAGCCGGGAAATCCAAATTGATCAGCTGTTCGTCCTTTGCGTAGGAAAATACAGCTAAAGCAGAATCTTGTTGATTTTCAAATACCGTAAGATTAAACTCGGACTGATCACTGAGGATGGCAACTGTCGTACTTTTATTAATCTTCCTATTGTATTTCTTCTCAAGCTGCTCCTTAATCGCTGAAGATGTTTCTTTTTGAACTTTTGTAAACTGCTCAATTTTGTACTGATCTAAAAAAGCCTTGTTGACAAGCATGCCAAATTCGCCTGATTTAATTGCGTCACTAATTTTAAATAACGAACCTTCACTATTCGCGAAGTTCTGCGCGGTCTGTCTTCCGTTACTCTCTTTGTTATCCATTTTATTCTGAACAAACTCAAGGGGGCTAACTTGGTTTTCCACAATGACATAATTATATTTTTCCGGACCCTCCATTGCTTGATCCATAGGAAGAGCGATTAGTGAGTCCTTTTGCTGGTTTAAAAAACCAAAATATGGCGAAATTGTCTCTTCCTTATTTTCATGCTTAATTGCAGTCTTGGATTGATTTTGATTGTTACCACAAGCATATAATGTAAGTAGAAAAATAGCTGAAAAAAGTGACTTCATAAGTATTTTGAATTTTTTTGTGAAATATAAGGCTTTCGCTCATCATAATGAAAAGATTTAAACTTTAATGTTATGATGAACTCTAAATTGAATATCTACCGCAAAGAATGGCTGGACGTTATTTTTGCTGGTCGTAACAAAATGTACGGTGCTTACGAGTTGCGAAATCTCTCTGATAAAGCAACAAATGTGGGTTTGGGAATTGTTGTTTCTTTTGCAGTTTTGCTGATCGCAGGATCCTATGCATATAATAAATATTTTAAGCAAACTGTTCCGCCCGTGATTTATACAGTACAAGATATTGGGCCCGACATGCTGGAAGAAATTCAAAAGAAGGTAGAGGAGAAAGAAGAGGTTCCTGAAGAACCTGTCATGATGAAGGAGAAAGCCCCGCAGCAGGTTGCCCAAGATGTATCCAAATTTGATCTGGTTAGAATGCCTGATATAAAAGTGGCGAAAGCAAATCAAGTTACGGAAGAACTTGTGAGTCAGGATGAGTTGAAAAATCCCAATACAATGACCTCAAGGATCACATTAAAAGCAAGTCCATCGGGAACATATATTGCGCGTGGTGAATTTGGTTCTTCAAAAAGAGACGGTGATATTACTGGTTCTAAAGATGGTTCATTATCCGGAGGCGGAACTGATGATAATTCTAACAGTACATTTACATCAGTAGAAATTATGCCAACACCTGTAGGGGGACTGCCTGCCTTTATGAAGTGGATCGCCGAGAATTATAACTTTCCACAACAGGCTTTGGATCAAGGGGTGTCTGGTGTTATAGAGGTTTCTTTTGTCGTTGAAAAAGATGGATCACTAACAGATATTGCTGTTAAACGTGATATGAAATTTGGTACGGGAGATGCTGCTATAAACTTATTGAAGAAAGCGAAAAAATGGAAACCAGGGGTGCAAAATGGACTTAAAGTGCGTGTAGCGTATACATTACCGATCCGTTTAAGTGCTGTCTCACAATAAATGCTTCTTAACTTTATTTAACAGATCATCAATTAAACTTTCGATAGCCAAGAGCACTCTTACTGATAAATAAGCTGAAAAAGAGTACTTATTAAAAAGAATGATTGTTGGTTTTATAAAAAAATAAAGAAATGAAAAAGTTGATGTTAAGTTTGGCGTTATCTGGATTGATGTTAGCCGGTTTCGCTCAAGAAAAAAAAGATGTTAAACCAGAAATGAAAGAAATGCAAACTTCCGTGCATAAACATAAAATGGGAAGAATGCGCGATGGTTTTAAAAATAAAACTCCAGAGGAAGTTGCTAAGATGAAAACTGATCGCATGGATCAAAAATTGAAATTTACAGATAAACAGCGTAAAGATATCTATGCCTTTAATTTGAAGCAAGCAAAAGACCATCAAAAAATGGCTGCTGAACGTCAGGAACATCGATCAAAAATGAAAAAACAACGTGTGGCAGAGCATGAAAAAATGATGGGAATGTTAACTCCAGAGCAACAAAAAACGTTAAAGGATTCCTACGCTGAAAATCGTAAAATGCACAAAGAACATTGGAAAAAAGACAGACAGCTAAAAAGAAAAGACTTTAAAAAAGGTGAAGTAACTAAAACAAATGAGGCAGACGTAAAAGCATCGTAAAAATTAAACAAGGATAGTTTTCATATTAAATATTGGTGAGTGTTAGTAGAGGAGGGAACCGTTGGTTCCCTCTTTCTTATTATGTAAGCTCATGCTTAATACCTAAGCTCATCATTTGTTCGACGTGTTTTGTCTAGCTCAAAGGTTACACGATTGCAAAACGCTTCGGTATCCCCATCAGGATGCGCTTATTTGATAAACCTTCTTGTTATTGAATTACTAGCCATCAGCTTGGTGATCAGGAAACTTAAGCTAAAACCTAAGAGCGCTATGGAGAAAATTTTCAATGTGGCTGGAAGAGTAGGAATAGGCAAGAAGATGTCTGTCAATGCTTGAACAATGATAAAATGCGCTAAGTAAATACCAAACGTGGCTGATGAAAGACGTTTTATCCATTTAGATTCGGGTATCTTCAGCTTTTGAACGACAAGAAAAAGAGCAATGGTCATGAACGCTACGTTGATATTACAGAAATACCAGATAACCTCGAGATTGGTATAATTTCCTGGATAGTACTTTTGAGTCGCCAAGAAGCCAAAAAATGTGGCTAAAAATCCAACGATAAATAAAGGTAAGGCAATCGCTATGGTCTTGGTGATAGACCATTGAAAAGGATAGTTGACCAGATAATAAGCCAACACAATGTAACCCAGAAAACCTGAAAAATAGTAGAAGGTGCCAAATTCATTCCAGTTACAGACTCCCCAGATCCCCATCTGGTCATAGTTGCCCGCATATCCCAATGTTGGAGCTATCATTTTTATGTATGGAATGAGGAGTGTGACTATCCAGAATGCAAGAAAATATTGAATGTCTTTTTTTGTTGCCTGATTCAACCAGCTGCCAATGATAGGTATGATGAGGTATAAACCAATTAACATATACATGTACCAAAGAGGGGTAGTATCGTAGTTAAAATTAAAGATTGCTGTATAAATTTTTGTAATCGTTGCTTGCATCGTAAAATTATTCATATCGATCAAAGCACTGGGACTACTTTTAATAAAGTTCAGGTATACAAAAAAAGCCATTGGCAATACAATTGACCAAAAGATAAGTGGGGCAATTATTCTTCCGATTCTCTTTTTATAAAAGGTAGCCAGATCGGTTTTAACGGGAAATAGGAGTATACCTGACATCATCGCAAATAAGGGGACACAGGCGCGAACAATACTTCCCCAGAACACACCTTGGTGAAAGGTGCTGCTGTTGTCAAATGTTCCGACAAAGGCGTCGCAGCTATGGGATATGAGTACCATAAAGCAGGCAAGAATACGTAAGAAATCAATCCAGGGAAGATAAGTTTTTGTATTTTCAGAAGTCATTTGTATTGAGGTTTGGGAGCGAAGCTAACAAAAAAAGTGGCATTAGTTTGATCGTCTAATGCCACTTTTTTGTTATTCTTTATTTTTTTGATGTTCTTTCCATTGTTTGGAGAAAGATTTGTCGGCCAATTTGGGTAGTTCCCGTTGATCTCCCCAGGTTTTCTGAAAGAGTTTTTTGAGGAAGAAATTTTTGAATTTCCCACCAAAAAAATCGATTAGTTTTCTTCGCATTATCCCGTAGGTGAACCACTGCCATACTTTTTGTTCCGTTTTTGTTGCCAGCCCCTGATCAACTGAATCTTTTCTGTTGACGAGAAGCATGCGCTGTATGTCAATACCAACGGGGCAGACCTCTGTACATTTTCCACAGAGAGTGGAAGCGTAGCTTAGGTGTTTGAATTCTTTCATGCCATTTAAATGTGGCGATATGAGCGATCCAATTGGGCCCTGATAAGTCGTTTCATAGGTATGTCCACCGATGTTTTGATAGATTGGACATACATTCAGACAGGCGCCACAACGGATGCAGTACAAACCCTGACGTTGTTCTTTTTGCGCTAAGAGCTTGCTGCGGCCATTGTCAAGCAGTATAACATACATTTCTTCGGGGCCATCTGATTCATAAGGCTGTTTTGGCCCAGTGAGTAGCGTATTGTATACCGTTAGATTTTGACCCGTGCCATGTGTGGATAGGAGTGGCCAAAAGACTTCTAAATCTTGTACGTTGGGAATGATTTTTTCTATTCCAACGACGGCGATATGTGTTTTGGGGAAGGTCGATGTCAATCGGGCGTTTCCTTCATTTTCGGTAATTGCTATACTTCCAGTTTCGGCAATTAAGAAATTGGCTCCGGTAATCCCAATTTCTGCCGATAGGTAGCGATCTCGAAGTAATTCACGGGCCTTCATTGTAAGTTGCTCCGCAGATGCATCTAGCGGTGTGTCAAATTTCTCGTGAAAAAGCTTGGCGATATCTTCCAGGCTCAAATGCATGGCCGGCGTAACAAAATGATAAGGTTTTTGATCCAGCAGCTGAATGATATATTCGCCAAGATCAGTTTCTATGGCTTCAATGTTTTTGGAGGCCAGAAAATGATTAAGCTCGATCTCTTCTGTCGCCATCGATTTTGACTTTACGACAGATTTTGCTTTTTTACGCGCAATGATCGAATAGATTTCGTCCAAGGCTTCCGTAGCATCATTGGCCCAGATTACTTTTCCGCCTCGAGCCGTGAAGTTTGCTTCAAATTGCAACAAATAGCGATCGAGATTTTCCATGACCTTCCATTTTATCAGGTTCGCTTTTATCTTGCTATTTTCAAGGTCCGCAAATTTGCTCTTGCCTTTTTCGAAAGCCATGCTGTATTTGTCGATATTGTAATTGATAATATCGCGGTGTTTGGTGTCAAATGCTTTTTGCGCACTTTCCTTAATAAACGTATTAGCGGTACTCTCTGCCATCTAATCTGCTAATTTTTCACAAAAAAAGTTGGTAAAAATTACCAACTTTTAAATATACTGTTAATAAATTGTTTCTCGAAAATCGAGTTAAATAATTTATGCTTTTATCGCAATATTTAAGCTTAGCTCGTCCAGCTGCTCTTGGTGAATGGTTGACGGTGCGTCAATCATAACATCTCTTCCCGAGTTGTTTTTTGGGAAGGCAATGACGTCACGGATAGAATCTAAACCTGCCAATAAGGATACTAGTCGGTCAAAACCAAAAGCCAATCCGCCATGTGGAGGAGCACCGAAGGTAAAGGCCTCCATAAGGAATCCAAATTGTTTTTTTGCTTCTTCAGGACTGAATCCTAAATGTTTGAACATGAGCGATTGAAGCTCTCTGTCATGGATACGGATTGATCCACCACCTACTTCTACACCGTTTAAAACAAAGTCATAGGCATTTGCCCTTACTTCTCCGGGATTGGTATCTAAAAGCGGTATATCTTCCGGTTTTGGTGAAGTGAATGGGTGGTGCATTGCATGGAAACGGCCACTTTCTTCGTCCCATTCCAATAGTGGGAAATCAACGACCCATAATGGAGCAAAGGTTTCTTTGTTGCGGAAACCAAGTTGTGACGCAACTTCAAGGCGTAATTCATTGAGTTGTTTGCGAACTTTGTCTGTTCCACCAGCCATAATTAACAATAAGTCGCCAGGTTTCGCGTGGAACGCTTCTGCAATTGCCGACAGTTGTTCTGGCGTGAAAAATTTATCAACGGACGACTTCACTGAACCATCTTCATTCACGCGCGCATATACCAAGCCCGTTGCACCAATCTGTGGACGTTTGATAAAATCGGTCAAAGCATCCAGTTGTTTTCTGGTATAATGTGCACAATTTTCCGCATTGATACCAACCACTAACTCTGCTGCATCAAATACAGGGAAACCTTTTCCTTTGGCAACCTCGTTTAGTTCAACAAACTGCATTCCGAAACGGATATCCGGTTTGTCTGATCCGTAAAGGCGCATCGCATCTGCGTAAGTCATACGCGGAACATTGCCTAAGTCGATACCTTTGATTGTTTTGAAGATATGTTTTGCAAGTCCTTCAAAGATATTTAATACATCTTCCTGTTCTACAAAAGACATTTCACAGTCTATTTGCGTGAATTCCGGTTGGCGGTCTGCACGCAAATCTTCATCACGAAAACATTTTACAATTTGAAAATAGCGATCAAATCCTGAAACCATCAATAATTGTTTGAAGGTCTGTGGGGATTGTGGTAACGCATAAAATTCTCCAGGATTCATACGGGAAGGTACGACAAAGTCGCGTGCTCCCTCCGGAGTTGATTTAATCAGGTATGGAGTTTCTACTTCCAGGAAGTTTTGGGAGTCAAGATAACGGCGTACCTCTTGTGAGGTCTTATGACGTAAAATAAGGTTTTCACGTACGGGGTTACGACGCAAATCCAGGTATCTGAACTTCATTCTGATGTCATCACCACCATCTGTTTCATCTTCTATTGTAAAAGGGGGTAATTTAGCGGCATTTAATATTTCAAGATTTGAAACCTTGATTTCAATGTCTCCAGTGGAGATTTTAGCATTTTTATTAGAGCGTTCGATAACTTCTCCGGTTACCTTGATGACATATTCTCTTCCGAGCTCACGGGCACTTGCGCGCAAGGAAGCATCATCATCTGCATTGAACGTTAATTGTGTGATACCATATCGGTCTCTAACATCGATGAAAGTCATACCGCCCAAATCGCGCGATTTTTGAACCCATCCACTTAGGGTAACCGTTTTCCCTAAGTCAGCTAGTGTTAATTCTCCACAAGTGTGTGTTCTGTGCATATCGTTATGAAAATTATATTTGACGCAAAATTATTGGTTTTACTCGACAATAACGAATTCTGTTTAGGTTATTTGAGTAGCGTTCTCCCACTTTCTTCCACATCTTTTCTTTCTGTTTTTGTTGTCTCCCACTTTGCCCCCTTTTGAGAGAAAAATTGGGTAAAATTAAATTTCTAAAGAGGAAATTTTTACAATTCATTTCTGATTTTGATAAAAAAAAGAGCGAAAAATCGTGTCTCGTGTAATAGTTTGTTTTGCTGATAAATTGGGGTTTAACTGCTTGTAAATAAGGTTTTACATGTGTTTCATTCCAAGAGTACTTCTGTTTGTTGTAGCTATTTGTCGATGTGGAAAACTTTTTTATGTGATAAAGTGGGGGAAAGTGGGAGAAAGTGTATACTTTTACATTTAAATTAGAATAGGATAATTGACGACATGACTCAGTTGATCGGAGAATTCGAATGCAAGTTAGACGCCAAAGGAAGAATGGTGTTGCCAGCTGCGCTCAAGAGGCAAATGCCTCATGTAGAGCGGGATGGCCTTGTAGTGAATCGCGGTTTTGAGAAACATCTGGTATTTTATCCAAGAGAAGAGTGGGATTTGATGACGGCTAAGCTGGCGAAATTGAATCAATTCGATCCTAAAGTACGGGCGTTTGTTCGTGCTTTTACGCGTGGCGCTACGGAATTAACGTTGGATGCTGCGGGGCGTGTTTTGTTACCAAAAAGTTTGTTGGAATTTGCGGGCATAAGCACTGAATTGGTTTTGGCTTGTCAGTTTAATAAGATTGAGGTTTGGTCAAAAGAAGGATATGAGGAATTGATGGGTGATGGCGGAGTAGAGGATATATCATCTTTGGCGGCAGAGGTAATGGGGGATATTAATTTTGGACTATAAGCGTATGGAGAATGTATATCATGTTCCGGTAATGTTGCAAGAATGCATGGATGCTTTGGCTATTAAGCCGGATGGTATCTACGTGGATGTAACTTTTGGTGGTGGTGGTCATTCTCGGGAGATTTTGAAGAGATTGGGGCCAAAAGGGAAGCTGTTTGCTTTTGATCAGGATCCCGATGCATTGGAGAATGCAATTGACGATCCTCGTTTTACATTGATACATCAAAACTTTAGGTTTTTAAAGAATAGCCTTCGGTTGGAAGGAGTACGTTCTGTAGATGGTGTTTTGGCAGATTTAGGTGTTTCCTCGCATCAATTTGATGCGGCTGATCGTGGGTTTTCTATTCGCTTTGACGCGGATCTGGATATGCGTATGGATCAAGTTGGTGATTTAGATGCGAAGTCGCTTTTGGCGACTTATTCGGAGGAGGATCTTCACCGTATTTTTGGGATGTATGGTGAAATCATGAATGCCAAGTCGCTTGCGAAAACAATTGTTACTGCACGTTTGGCACAGCCAATCCAGACTGTTGCCGAATTGAAAGAGGTGATTCAACGGATGGTTCCGAAAGGTAAAGAACATAAGTATCATGCGCAGGTATTTCAGGCGCTTCGTATAGAAGTGAATCGCGAGCTGGAAGCCTTACAGGAGTTTTTGTTGCAAACAGTTGATGTGCTACAGGCTGAAGGTCGATTGGCGGTGATGTCCTATCACTCTCTGGAAGATCGTTTGGTCAAAAATTTTATGGCCAAAGGGAAGTTTAAAGGAGAAGTTGAAAAGGATTTTTTTGGAAATGAAATTAAGCCATTTCATGTGTTGAGCCGTAAAGCAATTACGGCATCTGCGCAAGAGTTGGCGGTAAATAATAGATCGCGCAGTGCGAAACTGCGTATTGCTGAAAAGTTGGATTTGTCTTAAAAATGGAGCGAGAGGATGAGCAGAAATACGATAAGACAGAAAGAATTGAGTGAAGAAGTTCAGGAGGAACTACAAGAAACTGTCGAAGAAAAGGCGGAACAAACAGAAGCGTTTATTAAAACGCTTTTTACCGTTGGAGACCTTTCGTTAAATAAAATATTGCAGTACTTGCCGTTTGGAGCCTTTATCGCTTTTCTGATGTTGTTGTATATTTCCAATCGTCATTTTGCAGAGCGAACTATTCGGAGTATCGATAAAGTGAGTAAAGAGGTGAAGGAATTGGGCTGGGATCATAAATCGCTCTCCGCCGAACTGATGAAAATGTCTACACAGACAGAAATTGCCAAACGTGTAGATTCGCTGGGATTGAAAGAGCGTGTGGAGCCACCGATCAAAGTTGAAGTTATAGAGAATAAGGAAGATAAATAGGAAGAGTTATGAGTATCAGAAATACGATTCTTGTTCGTGTCTATTTTGCTTTTGGGCTTATCGTACTACTTGCGTTTTTGGTATTTGGAAAAATGACAAAGTTGCAGTATGTCGATGGAGAGCATTGGAAAGCTTTAGCGGATAGCCTTTCTATTCAGGAACGAGAGGTTGAGGCTGCTCGTGGTAATATCTATTCAAATGACGGAAGCTTGTTGGCAACATCAGTGCCTGAATATGAGCTTCGTTTTGATGCAATGGCTATTCCGGAAGAGGGTGAAGAGTATTTCAATTTGAAAGTTGACTCCTTGGCTATTAAACTTGCTGATTTTTTTAAAGATAAATCATCGCGGCAGTATTTGACATTATTAAAACAGGCGCGCAATAAAAAACAACGCTACTTGTTGCTCAAACGTAATGTGTCACATCAGGATTTAAAACGGGTAAAACAATTTCCTTTACTTAAATCTGCTCGTGTCAACAAGGAACGTTTTCCAAGTTGTTTGATTACTGATAGGCAGAATAAGCGCATTTTACCTTTTGTCAATCTCGCTGCGAGGACCATCGGTTATAAAAATGTGAAAGAAGATATTCATGTTGGACTGGAAGGTGCGTATGGAGAATATATCGACGGAAAAAGCGGGAAGAGGTTAATGCAGCGTATTGCCGGTGGGGTATGGATTCCTGTCAACAAAGATATTGAGGTTGCTCCGGTTGATGGGTCTGATATTATCTCGACCATTGATGTGAATATGCAGGATATGGCGCAAAGGGCCCTGGAGAAGCAGATGATTACAAGTAACGCGGATGAGGGCTGTGTTGTGATGATGGAGGTGAAAACAGGAGAGGTGCGTGCGGTGGCCAATTTTATGCGTGATAAAGATGGGGTCTATCGTGAAAAGTTCAATCTTGCAATTGCGCAAAGTGCAGATCCAGGTTCAACATTTAAGTTGGCTTCTTATTTGGCTTTGATTGATGATAAGAAAATAGACTCGAGTACAACAGTGAATATTGGTAATGGTAATTGGCCAATTTACAAGCATACCATTCGTGATTCACATGCGCCTAAGAAGTCTATAATTTCTGCGAAAAGGGCCTTTGAGGAATCGTCGAATGTGGGTGTTACTAAGTTTGTTTATCAGGCTTATAAAGATAACCCAGATCAGTTTACATCAAAACTGCATTCTTTTGGTTTTGGAAAAACGCTAGATCTGCAAATTCCGGGTGAAGGGGTGCCCTTGGTGAAATCTTCGAAAAGTAAAAGCTGGAGTGGGTTGTCGCTGGTACAGATGGCTTACGGCTATGAAATGAAAATTACGCCATTGCAAACGTTGACATTTTATAATGCTGTCGCAAATAATGGTAAGTTGATAGCGCCGCTATTTGTTAAAGAAATTCGGCATTTAGGAAATACAATTCAAACGTTTCAAGCGAAAGTCATTAATGAAAAGATCGCCTCGGATCATGCTTTAGCAGAGGTGCGGGGAATGATGGAAGGCGTTATGACTGAAGGGACAGGTAGAAGTGTTGCTAGCCCATTGTATAGCTCTGGTGGTAAAACAGGAACGGCACAGATGGCTGATGGCTCGAGAGGGTACGGTGCTAGACGATATCAATCTTCATTTGCTGGGTATTTTCCAGCTGAAGATCCAAAATATTCCATTATTGTCGTGATTCGTAATCCGAGAAATGGATATTATGGGGCATCGATTGCAGGTCCTGTATTTAAAGAGCTTGCAGACATGGTATATGCAAACGATATGGAGATGGAGGGAAAAAAGACGTTTAAAGCAGTTAATGTGGGCGGAAGAATGCCATTGACTTTGCAGGGGTCGAAGGAAGCTAGTAAAAAAGTGTACGATAAATTGGGGATTAATACCGTGAATTGGGATACGATTGCGCGGGGAGAGGTGGATACCTCGACACGAGGCGTACCATTCATAGATTTAAAATATAAAGAAGGAATCGTTCCAAATGTTGTCGGAATGGGATTGATGGATGCTTTATATGTTGTGGAGAATGCAGGATTTAAAGCGCACGTGACAGGAAAAGGAAGAGTTGGAATGCAGTCGTTAGCTGCAGGACAGAAACTGGCTTTTGGAACGGCGATAAATTTAGAACTTAAGTAATGATGGATTTAAAAAAAGTATTGCATGCTATTCCTGTACAGCAGGTTGTAGGGAACCTTGAAGAGGTCGATGTGCACTCTTTGTGCTTTGATTCCAGAAAAGTGGAGTTGGGAAGTTTGTTTATCGCAGTGCGAGGTGTTCAAACAGATGGTCATTTGTTTGTAGACAAGGCAATTACTTCGGGAGCAAGAGCAGTTATTGTAGAGGAGTTGCCAAAAGAGACGTTAGACTCTGTTGCCTATATTTTAGTAGCCGATTCGGCATATGCTTTGGGTGTGGCTGCCGCTAATTTTTACGGAAATCCTTCGGAACAGTTGAAGTTGGTCGGTGTGACCGGCACAAATGGTAAAACGACAGTAGCTACATTGTTGTTTCAGCTGTTTACTGAGTTGGGCTACCATGTAGGCTTATTATCTACGGTGCAAAACCAGATTGGAACGAAGATTATACCAGCAACACATACAACACCGGACCCTATTCAATTGAATAAATTGTTACGGGATATGGTTGATGATGGCTGTGACTATGCATTTATGGAGGTTAGTTCACATGCTGTCGTTCAGGAACGTATTGCAGGCTTGGTGTTTGCGGGTGCAATATTCACAAATATTACGCATGATCACCTTGATTTTCATAAAACTTTTGATAACTATATTAAAGCGAAAAAGAAGTTTTTTGATGATTTGGATGCGAATGCTTTTGCTTTGACGAATGCTGACGATAGAAATGGCCAGGTCATGCTTCAAAATACAGTGGCACATCGGAAAAGCTATGGCTTGCGTTCTGGTGCAGATTTTAAAGCAAAGGTGATCGAAAGCCATTTCGATGGTATGTTGATGAGTGTTGACGGACAGGAAGTATGGGTGAAATTGATCGGCGATTTCAATGCATATAACCTTTTGGCGGTTTATGCTGCCGCTATCTTGCTTGAGCAGGAAACGGTGAAAGTGTTGACCGCACTTAGTACCTTGAAAGGAGCAGAAGGACGATTTGAAACGATGAAATCGGCTTCGGGTGTTTTTGGAATTGTAGACTACGCGCATACACCTGATGCGGTTGAAAATGTGTTGAAGACTATAAGTTCATTGCGACGTCCAGAGCAAAAAATCATTACGGTGTTAGGATGCGGCGGCGATCGGGATAAGACCAAAAGACCTGAAATGGCAGAGGCGGCTCTGCGTTATAGTGACCGTTTTTTAATTACATCTGATAATCCGCGGACGGAAGATCCTTATCAGATTATTAGAGATATCGAAGCTGGTGTGGCAGCAGACCAAAAGGCGAAGACGCTTTCTATAGCGGATCGTAAAGAAGCCATACGCACAGCATATCAGCTGGCTAATCCGGGGGATATTATCCTAGTGGCAGGAAAAGGGCATGAGAAATATCAAGATGTAAATGGTGTGAAACATCATTTTGATGATAAAGAAGTTTTAGAGAATACATTTAACGAACAATAGAAATATGTTGTACCATCTTTTTACGTGGCTTAGCGAATATATTCATATACCTGGAGGAGGTTTGTTTCAATACATCTCCTTTCGGACATCTATGGCCGTAATCGCTTCATTGATTATTACCACGGTTTTTGGGGGAAAATTGATTCAATTCTTGCATAATAAGCAAGTCGGAGAGACAATTCGTGATTTGGGGCTTGAAGGAGAAAAAAAGAAAGCTGGTACGCCAACAATGGGTGGGATCATCATCATTGCAGGTATCCTTATCCCGACCTTATTATTTGCAAAATTGACGAATATCTATGTGATTATCATGATTGTGACAACACTTTGGATGGGCGCAATTGGATTTTTAGATGATTATATAAAGGTTTTTAGACATAATAAAGATGGATTGGCTGGTAAGTTTAAGGTTGTTGGACAAGTAGGTTTGGGAGCCATAATTGCTTGTACGATGTACTTTCATCCGGATATTGTTGTTCGAAAAGGCGTGGATAAACCAACCTCTACCAAGCCCGTTGAAGTGGTTATCAATGAAGGCACAGGTGAGAAGACCTATGCTGAAAACGTGAAATCATCTAAGACAAATATTCCGTTTTATAAAAATAACGAGTTTGATTATGCTAAGGTGTTTAAAATATTCGGACTACAGAGCGATTATCTGACTTTCGTCGTCTTTTTAGTTGTCGTTATTTTTATCGTTACGGCCGTTTCAAACGGTGCAAATATTACGGACGGTATCGATGGTTTAGCCACGAGTACATCCGCTATCATCGGTGTTACTTTAGCCATTTTGGCGTACGTGTCAGGTAACGTAATCTTTTCGGATTACCTCAATATTATGTATATCCCCAATTCCGGAGAACTCGTGATTTTCGCCGGGGCATTTGTGGGGGCTTGCGTAGGTTTCTTATGGTATAACACGTATCCTGCCCAAGTTTTTATGGGTGATACGGGAAGTTTGGCAATAGGAGGTATAATTGCTGCTTTTGCTATCCTGATTCGGAAAGAACTGTTGATTCCGATTTTATGTGGTGTATTTCTGTTGGAAAACCTGTCGGTTATTCTTCAAGTGTCGTATTTCAAATACACGAAGAAGAAATATGGTGAGGGTAGACGGATCTTTTTGATGTCGCCATTACATCACCATTTTCAGAAGAAGGGGTATCACGAAGCGAAAATTGTAACACGTTTTGTTATTGTAGGAATCATATTGGCCATTCTTACTATTGTAACATTGAAAATTAGATAATGATGTCAAACATTGCAACAATATATTATCCTCAATCTGGACGTTTGGTCATTTTAGGCGCCGGCGAAAGCGGTGTTGGAACGGCTATTCTTGGAAAAGAAAAGGGATTTGATGTATTTGTATCAGATAAAGGACTGATTGCGGACCACTATAAGGAACAATTGAAAGCCGAGGGAATAGCTTTTGAAGAAGGTAACCACGATGAAGAACGGATTTTGAATGCCGCTTTGGTTGTGAAGAGCCCCGGTATTCCAGAGACGGTGCCTTTGGTGGTCGCTCTGAAAGCAAAGAATATACCCGTGATTGCAGAAATTGAATTTGCTGCACAATACACCGACGCAAAGTTAATCTGTATTACAGGATCAAACGGAAAGTCTACGACGACGATGTTGACTTATGAAATGCTTAAGCATGGCGGTTTAAATGTTGGATTGGCCGGTAATATTGGAAAGAGCTTTGCGCTTCAGGTAGCTAAAGAACAGTTTGATTGCTATGTCTTGGAAATATCAAGCTTTATGCTGGACGATATGTACCATTTTAGAGCAGATGTTGCTGTTATATTGAATATTACGCCTGATCATTTGGATCGCTATGACCATAAAATGGAAAATTATGTGGATTCAAAATTCAGGATGATTCAGAATCAAACGGAGAACGATTATTTTATATACTGTCTGGACGATCCAGAAACAATTAAAGGATTGGAAAGACATCATAGTAAAGGGATCTATTTGCCTTTTACACAGGAACAACTTGTTGAATTGGGCGCTTATTTAAATGCCAATAAAACAATAATTATTAATACACCAAATAACGATACATTCACTATGAGAGCTGAGGAATTGTCATTGCAGGGGAAGCATAATATTTATAATAGCATGGCTTCTGGGTTAATTGCGAAAGTGCAGGAATTGAGAAATCAAGTGATGAAAGAGAGCATGGGCTCGTATGTGAATATTCCACATCGCCTGGAACATGTCGCCTGTATCGGCGGTGTAAATTACATTAACGATTCAAAGGCAACGAATGTAAATTCGGTATGGTATGCTTTGGAAAGTTTCTCTACACCAATCGTATTGTTATTAGGAGGTGTAGATAAAGGAAATGATTACAGTATGCTTGCTGATTTGGTCAAAGACAAAGTGCGCGCTATTGTTTGTTTGGGAAAAGATACGGCTGCAATTCATAAAGCATTTGAACAAGATGTGGAGATTATTGTCAACAGTACCTCCATGCAAGATGCCGTGGTATTGTCTTCACACCTGGCCCAAAAAGGTGATACCGTCTTATTGTCTCCTGCTTGTGCTAGTTTTGATTGGTTCAAAAACTATGAAGATCGTGGCGATAAATTTAAAGCGGCTGTAATGGAATTATAAATGGTGTAACCCAATAAGAGGAGGAAGGATATGCTACAGAATATAATGTCTAAATTGAAGGGTGATCGATGGATATGGATCATTGTGATTATCTTATCGGGATGGTCACTCTTGGCTGTATACAGTTCGGTGGGTACGTTGGCGTATAAAGAAGGGAAGGGAACAGAAATGTATTTGTTAAAGCACTTCTCTATTATCGCTATTGGCTTTGTCCTCATGTATCTTTCTCACAAGTTGGATTATCGGTATTATGCAGGGATTTCCAAAATCTTAATGGGAATTACAATTCCCTTATTGCTATTCACCTTAGCTTTTGGAAGTAGCGTAAACCAGGCCAGTCGTTGGTTGACCATACCAGGTATTGGGATGACATTCCAAACGTCAGATTTAGCAAAACTGTCATTGATTGTTTTTCTTGCACGGATGTTATCCCGGAAACAGGAGGAGATCAAAGATGTGAAAAAGTCATTTTTGCCCATCATGGGGTCCGTATGTGGGGTTTTCGTGTTGATTGCATGGGCCAACATGTCCACTGCGATTATGCTATTTGGAGTGAGTGTTTTATTGC
Source organism: Sphingobacterium sp. UBA1897 (assembly GCF_002337775.1). Taxonomy (NCBI): domain Bacteria; kingdom Pseudomonadati; phylum Bacteroidota; class Sphingobacteriia; order Sphingobacteriales; family Sphingobacteriaceae; genus Sphingobacterium; species Sphingobacterium sp. UBA1897. The sequence goes on along the minus strand of NZ_DDGR01000027.1, from coordinate 235,638 downwards.
TTTTGATCGGGAGGATATCCTTTAAACAGATTGCTATTGTATCTGCTGGGGTTGTTTTGCTAGGAATTATAGTCGTTTCTATTGGTCCTCGGCGTGCAACCTATTATAGTCGTGTGAAGTCTTTTTTTGGTGTAGAGAAGAAAGATGAAACGACGCCGGTATCCTTCCAGGATGATAAAAATTATCAGGCAAACAATGCGAAAATTGCGATAGCAACGGGTGGGCTTTTTGGAAAAGGACCTGGAAATAGCGTGCAGCGTAATGTGTTGCCGCATCCTTACTCAGATTTTATATATGCTATTATTATAGAGGAGTACGGGACAGTCGGTGGGGTAATCCTGCTATTTCTATATCTGGCCTTTATGTATCGATGTATACGTATTGTCACGATGAGTCCCAAAGCTTTCGGTACTTTTCTGGCAGCGGGTTTGGGATTTAGTTTGACGATTCAGGCCCTAGCAAATATGGCTGTTGCTGTAGGCTTAGGACCAGTTACGGGGGTTCCGCTTCCACTCGTGAGTATGGGAGGAACATCTATTTTATTTACGAGTGTCGCTTTAGGAATTATCCTGAGTGTGAGCAGAAATATTGAAGAATTAAAAGGTAAAGAAGAGCTGGATGAAAAGCCTAAACCGAAAAAAGTGGTTATAGGATCAATTCCAGCATAATAAAAAATTGAGCATGGCAATTCGTGTAATTATTAGTGGTGGTGGAACCGGAGGACATATCTTTCCGGCGATTTCAATTGCAAATGCACTGAAGGAAATGGATCCTGCAAATGAAATTCTATTTGTGGGTGCCAATGGCCGGATGGAAATGGATAAAGTGCCAGCTGCCGGTTATCAAATTATTGGACTTGATATCCAGGGGATCAATAGAAAACAGCTGTGGAAAAATATCTTCTTGCCATTTAAGCTTATGAAAAGCTTGAATATGGCAAAAAGTGTAATTAAGGATTTTAGACCGGATGTGGCTGTAGGTGTAGGGGGCTTTGCCTCCGGACCTTTGTTAATGATGGCGAATAAATTGGGCGTGCCAACCGTTGTACAGGAACAAAATTCCTATGCAGGTGTGACCAATAAAAAAGTTGGGGCAAAGGCAGCAAAAATATGTGTCGCCTATGAGGGGATGGAGCAATTTTTTCCTGCGGAGAAGCTGTTACTCACAGGGAATCCAATAAGACGTGAGTCTATAGCGATTGCAGGGAAAAGAGAAGAAGCTTTAACGTTCTTTGGGTTAGATCCACACAAAAAGACAATTTTGGTGCTCGGTGGAAGTTTGGGGGCTAAAACATTAAATGAAAGTGTGCTTGCTTACCTAAATGAATTAAAGGGAGAGGATGTGCAAGTAATCTGGCAATGCGGTAGTTTCTATGTCGAAAAGTTGCAGGAAGAGTTAGCGGGGAAATTGCCACAGAATATTAAGATGTTGGCCTTTTTACAACGTATGGACTATGCTTATGCAGCGGCAGATTTAATTATTAGCCGCGCCGGAGCGGGTACGATTTCTGAGCTCTGTGTAGTCGGTAAGCCTGTTATCCTTGTGCCTTCGCCCAATGTGGCCGAAGACCATCAGACCAAAAATGCAATGGCATTGGTCAATAAGGGGGCTGCATTGTTGGTTAAGGATAGTGATGCAAAAAAAGACCTGGTGCCTGCTGCTTTAACTTTATTAAAAGACGCAGATCATGTCGCACAATTAAGTGAAAATATTAAAAAACTCGGTAAGTTGAATGCTGACGTGCAGATTGCCGAGGAGGTGTATAAATTGGTAAATAAAAAATAGACGAAGTATGAATCTAGATGCAATAAAACAAGTTTACTTGATCGGAATAGGTGGTATAGGCATGAGTGGTCTTGCGCGCTATTTTAAGCATTTGGGCTGTGAGGTGAATGGATATGACCGTACAGAAACTGAGCTGACTAAAACCTTAGTCAAGGAAGGAATCGCGATCTCATATCAGGATGATATCAATACGATTGATGCTATTTTTCACGTACCTACAGCGGAGACATTAGTCATTTTTACACCAGCCATTCCTAAAGATTCGAAGATTAAAGCTTTTTTGGAATCTCAAGGACATATACTATATAAGAGATCGCAGGTTTTGGGGATCATTAGTGAGAGTAGATTTACGGTCGCTGTTGCCGGTACACATGGTAAAACGACAACTTCTACAATGGTGGCACATGTATTGAAAGATTCGGGTTACGACTGTTCTGCCTTTTTGGGCGGAATCAGTTCTAATTACGGTACCAATGTGCTTTATGGAAATAATAATACAGTTGTGGTTGAGGCTGATGAGTTTGATCGCTCATTTCTGACGCTTCACCCCAATATCGCAATAGTAACTTCTTCTGATGCGGATCATTTGGACATTTATGGAGATCGCAGCCATCTGCTCGAATCATTCCAATTGTTCTTGGATAAAGTAGTTGAAGGAGGTACACGTATTATAAAAAAAGGCCTCGAGTTTGCTGGACAAATAAGTTATTCAGGCCATGAAATCGCTGATGCATATGCTTCCAATGTGCATGTACGCGACGGAGAGTTCTTTTTTGACTACCAAGATACCAACGGGCGGATAGATGATATCCATTTAGGTATTCCTGGTACCCACAATGTTGAAAATGCGGTAGCCGCGATTGCAGTAGCCCGTTTACTTGGGATTGAAAATGAAGCGATCAAGAAGGCATTGACAACATTCAAAGGAGTAAAAAGAAGGTTTGAATATATTGTCCGTAAACCTGGAACGGTGTATATCGATGACTATGCGCACCATCCAGAGGAACTGCGTGCATTTTTAACTTCGATGCGTAAATTGTATCCTACAAAAAAACTAAATGTGGTCTTTCAGCCGCATTTATTTTCCCGTACACGGGATTTTGTGGATGGTTTCGCAGAGGTACTGTCCATGGCAGACAATCTGTTGTTAATGGAAATTTATCCAGCTCGGGAACTTCCAATTGAAGGGATCAATTCGAGTTGGTTATTGGATAAAATTACGGCAGAGAAAAAACAGCTTGTAACTGCAGAAGAAGTCTTGGAATTCGCACGCGATGAAAAGCCGGAACTGATTGTTACAGTTGGGGCAGGTGATATTGATAAATTGGTTAAACCGTTACAGGAAATTTTAGGGCATGCTTAAAAAATTACGTAACATACAATGGAATCGTGTACTCTACTTTACGCTGTTTTTTATCGGCGTAATAGTTGTCGTCGTGATTATGACTATTGTGGGGAAACGTGATGAGCAGCAGGTTTGTAAAGATATTAAAATTGTCATTGAAGGCACAGAAGCTTTTATTGATCAGGCTGATATCTCCAAACTGATAGAACAAAACTATGGTAGTTTTGCGGGAAAGAAAGTCAATGGAATTCCCTTTCAAAAGGTTGAAAAAACCTTGCGCAAATTACCTTATGTTTCCGATGCCAGTATACATGCCGATATGGATGGTACGATCAGAATTAATATTAGTCAGCGCGAGGCTGTCATGCGGGTCATCAACAAAAATGGAAAGGAATTTTATGTGGACCCCAATGGGTTGAAGATACCGACAACGTTGAAGTATATACCGCATATCATGGTTGCAACGGGTAACATCGCAGAAGGATATAATGAAGCACTGGATACCATATCAACGCCCTTGGTTAAAGATTTGGTAAAGGTTATTGAGTTTATCAAAAACGATGAATTATGGAGTAATCAAGTTGTGCAGATATATGTCAACGGGGATAAGGATATTGAACTTGTGCCTCGTATAGGGACACAGCAGTTGATTGTTGGATCGGCAGATTCATTGGAACAAAAATTTGAATTATTAAAGACCTTTTATACGCAGATCATGCCAAAAGTGGGTATAAATGCTTACGGTGTTGTCAACGTAAAATATGGAGGTCAGATTATCTGTGAAAAGAGGGGAAACTGGAGTTTTTCAGATGATCAAACAAAAAAAGTAGCAAATAATACATTATAGTAATACAGCAACAATACAGGAAATTATGAACTCAAAGGCAGCAGAAATTGAAAGAGAAAACCCAATTATCGTGGGACTCGATATTGGTACTACCAAAATTTGTGTTACGGTTGGGAGACGTAGCTCAGGAAACAAAATTGAATTATTAGGTGTGGGCAAAGCTGACTCTGCAGGTGTAAGCAGAGGGGTGGTTGCTAATATCCAGAAAACTGTGGGAAGCATTTTAGAGGCTGTCGAGATAGCCGAAGCACAGTCCAATGTGGATATTAAAGTGGTGAATGTGGGAATTGCTGGCCAACACATCAAAAGTATTCAACACCGTGGAATATTTACCAAAACTGATGGTGATGATGAAATCATTCGACGCGATATCGAACGACTGATTTCGGATATGTATAAACTGGTACTGCCTCCAGGAGAAGAAATTATACATGTTTTACCACAAGAGTTTACGGTAGATAACGAACCCGGAATTCGCGAACCAATCGGTATGGCTGGTCGTCGTATTGAAGCAAATTTTCATATTATATCGGGACGTGTGACGGATATTAAAAATATCAAGAAATGTATTGATAATTCCAATCTGGAAGTTGCTGAATTAATTCTCGAGCCTTTAGCGTCTTCCGAAGCTGTATTGGATGAAGACGAAAAAAATGCTGGCGTTGTATTAGTGGATATCGGTGGTGGAACCACGGATGTTGCCATCTTCCATGAAGGAATTATTCGTCACACTGCTGTGATTCCTTTAGGCGGTAATATTGTAACGGAAGATATCCGTCAAGGATGTTCTGTTTTGCGTTCTCAGGCTGAATTGTTGAAAACTCGTTTCGGATCGGCTCTAGCTGATGAAAATAAAGAAAATGAGGTGATTTGTGTGCCAGGATTGAAAGGTCGTGAACCAAAGGAAATTTCCGTTAAAAATTTGGCTTATATTATTCAAGCTAGAATGGAAGAAATTATTGAGCACGTGTACTATGAAATCAAATCTTCTGGATATGAAAATAAACTGATCGGTGGTATTGTTATTACCGGTGGTGGTGCTCAATTAAAACATTTGGTACAACTTGTTGAGTATATTACTGGAATAGATTGTCGTATCGGATTTCCGAATGAATATCTTTCTAAGAATGAGGTTTTACCAAAACCGTTGTTCGAAGAATTGAAAAGCCCTTTGTATGCAACAAGTATTGGCTTGTTGATTAAGGGAATTCAATCCCATGAGGAAGAAGAAGATAGCCGTAGAGAAATGCACGCCCCATCGAAAAAAGTGCAGGCTGCTACGGTGACAACAAAAGAGGTTTCTGAACAACAACAAAAAGAGCAAGGATTATTGTCATGGTTCAAACGTTTTATCAAAGACGGTAACGAAATCGATGACGCAAGTTTTTTAGATAAGAAGTAAGTTTTCCACAATAGTTGAAGTTTTCCACAATTTAACAAATGTGGAAAACTTTTGTTGAAATTATATTATTATTACATTACATATAGTGGGTTTGATTCGTTCTGATATCATCTTCATTGTAAGTTAAATAGGGATAAGTTATGTCAATACAGTTTGAAATGTTAAAAGAACAATCTTCAATAATCAAGGTTATTGGGGTTGGTGGTGGTGGCGGCAATGCCGTAAACCACATGTATAAACAAGGAATTAGTGGGGTAGATTTTATCGTGTGTAATACTGATGCGCAAGCATTGGAATTGAGCCCGATCCCAAATAAAGTTCAATTGGGAATAAGTCTAACCGAAGGTATGGGAGCAGGAGCAGATCCTGATGTAGGTGAAAATTCAGCAATCGAAAGTATTGAAGATATTAAACGTATGTTGGGTACCAATACCAAGATGTTGTTTATTACAGCTGGTATGGGCGGTGGTACTGGTACTGGTGCTAGCCCGGTATTGGCGAAAGCTGCCAAAGAATTGGGTATTTTAACTGTTGCGATTATTACGACACCATTTACATTTGAAGGTAAACGCCGTCGTTCTCAAGCGGAGGAAGGACTTTCGGAATTACGTAAATATGTAGACTCTTATCTTGTTATTTCTAACGATCGTTTGCGTGAAATCTTCGGGAATCTAACGATGACAGCTGCTTTCGCGAAAGCGGATGATATTTTAACTACCGCTGCAAAAGGTATTGCCGAAATTATTACGATCCCTGGTTATGTAAACGTCGATTTTAAAGATGTACGTACCGTCATGAATGATAGCGGTGTTGCTATTATGGGTAACGCAATAGCTGAAGGTGAAGACCGTGCATTACGCGCTGTAGAAGGTGCTTTGGCTTCGCCTTTATTGAAAGACAATGAGATCGAAGGCGCTCGCTATATTTTATTGAATATTACTTCTGGAACAAAAGAAGTAACAATGGATGAGGTGGCAATCATTACGGATTACATTCAGGAAAAAGCTGGTTTGTCAGCTGATTTGATCTGGGGTAACTGTATTGACGAGAACTTTGAAGATGAGTTGTCAGTAACAATTATTGCTACCGGTTTTCAAACATCTGAAGAACGCGATAAAGAACGTGAAAATACAAAGGTGTCTATGCCCTTAACTGCTGAACCGGCTAATTCTTTTATCAAACCTGTTTCTCAGGTAGCACCAAGAGAAGTTCCAGCTACGAATAGTTTCGTGACTCCGGTTCAACGTGTGGATACACCAGTCCCTTCTTCAAATACGCCAACTCCAAATAATTTGCAATCTGATTTGTTCACTTCACCAAGAAATGCTGTGCAACAACAGGTGGCTGTTGAGGAACCTCAAGTTATACGTCATGATTTAGGTTTTGATGGTGGTTATGAAGAGGAGACTTCATTTGGAGACAATGATTTTCAATTGAAAACTTCGCCATCTGTGTTTCAATTCCAGATGCCAACAGTCTTCGATTCTTATACAGCACCTTCAGCTTCAGCATATGAGGAGAAACCTACTTTTTCATCAAGTACAACAAATGAACAAGTAGAAGTCCCGCAAGTGGAAGAAGAACAGGTGTCGTTTGAAGATCAGCTCGTTCGTACGAAAGAACGTATTTTGCGTCTTAAAGAATTAAGCATGAAATTAAAATCTTCTAATGGGCTACATGAGTTGGAAAATGAGCCTGCTTATAAGAGAAAACAAATGTCATTGGAAGATACACCGCATTCTTCACAATCGCAGGTGTCTCGTTTTACACTTTCTTTTGAAGATGGAAATACTGAAATCAGACCGAACAATTCTTTTCTACATGACAATGTAGACTAGTTGATTCACCATAAAATAACAAAAAGCCATCCAATCGGATGGCTTTTTTAGTATCTTTAAATACCGAAATAAGACAATTATACAAGCTATGACGACAAAATTAAATAACCCTGTATGGGTAATGAGTTCTGCATTTGATAAATTATCCTTACCGGAGTTGATTCAGACGACCAAAAGAATCGGGGCGGGGGGGATAGACCTCTGTGTGTTTAGAAAAGATGGTACCCGAGAAGATCATACTGCAACACATTTGGATTATGATGATTTTACTCCTGCAAAAGCGAGGGAAATAATTGAGCTGTTCAATCAGGCTGATTTAAAACTTTCGCTTGGTGCTTTTGAAAATATGATTGGTGGTGATCCTGAGCAACGTGTGAAGAATCAAAATCATTTATTGAAATTGATCCGTATTGCACATTTGCTTGGTGGTGATGCAAATAACGTCAAGGTAGGAACATTCGTTGGATATAATCACGAATTGGGCAATCAAATTGATGGATTTCAAAAAAATCTTGAAGAATACAAACGTGTATTTGCTCCCATTGTTAATTATGCAGAGAGTTTAGGTGTAACCATCCTCTATGAGAATTGCCCAATGGAAGGATGGCGCTCATCACGTTATAGCTCTACCTATAACAATCTTCCCGCTGTGCTGGCCGCTCGTAAATTAATGTATGCGATGATTCCGAGTAAAGCTCATGGCGAGATTTATGATCCTTCGCATGATGTTTGGCAAAATACAAATCCGATTGAAGTTATTCGTAATACAGACATCAGCCGCTTACAGCGTATACATGTGAAGACTACACGTAATTTACAGACCGCTGCACGTATTGATTGGGGTGGAATGTACCCTATGCAGCATGTTGATGCTGAATTGGCTAAAAAGGCCAACGTAAGTATTCCTGGGCATGACTGGGATAGACATCACTATGAAGCAATGTTACCAGGCTTTGGTGGATCCGATAGCATGGATTGGCGAGGCTTTGTTGACTTATTGCAAGAACGTGGTTTCAGTGGTCCCTTTGAGATCGAAAACGAAGCTAAGAATTCGAAAGATACAGGTGATTTTTCTGCAACGGTTCAAGGATTTACGACCTGCCTCAACTTTTTAGCACCGATGTTATGGGATTTAGAAGCAGAGGTGGGGTATTCTTATAAGAAATCTCACCCTTTAGAAGACCTGAACGTAAAAGATGTTCCAGTTGTTACGATGGATGAGTTAATTTAGTAGGATAAAAATGCACTCCAACAAAATGACTAGTTGTTGGAGTGTATTCTGAAAAGTTCAATAAGTTCAGGAATATTAGAAACATTGAGTTTTTCAAAGATTCTGCTTTTATACGTGCTCACTGTTGAAGGGCTTAACTCCAACAAGCTAGATACTTCAATAATCCCCAGTCCCTTTATTAATTGTTTAGCAACGTCCACCTCTCTATTTGACAGACGTGCCAACGGATTTAGCTTCGTCAGTTCAGACTTGCTCTGTGTTAATTTCTGAATATATAGATCCTGTACATTGCTCGACATATACTTCCCTCTATCCTGAATAGCCAGAATGGCATTGGAAAGTTCAGCCATTGCTGTTGTTTTGTTGAGGTAGCCTACCGCTCCTGCTTCGATATAGCGTAGCGCATATAGTGATTCGTCATAAGACGAGAAAATCAAAATTTTGATGCTTGGTCGAATTTGAAGGATCTCCTCAACGACCCGTATATTATTTCCTCCCGGCATATTAATGTCCAACAATAACAGGTCGAAATCCTCTACCTTTATTTTTTCAAGAACCTCGTCAAAGGTTTCAGCTTGGAATATTTCTGCCTTTTGAAGAGTTTCTTTAATAATAACGGAGGCTCCTAACCGTACAATACCGTGGTCGTCTGCTATAAGAATCTTTTTCATAGATATGCTATCTGATGCTGGGCTTTAATTACCGTATGAAATAAAGTACTAACAATATACAATATATCTTGATATTTTACTAGTTAACGCGCAAATATAAGAAATTAAGTTAATAAAAATTGGGGCGGTGCGAGTTGCGTGTCTTTTCATATAAACAGGACATAGGGTAGAAAATATAGCACAATATGAGTTTAACGATAAAAAATTGGCATATTTTAATTAGATTTATGTGACAATTACTAGTTTTGTCATAATTTATGGACTAAAAAATTTAAATATGGGATTTTTAAAAGAGTTTAAAGAGTTTGCAATGCGCGGCAGCGTGGTCGATCTAGCTGTCGGTGTTATTATCGGTGGAGCCTTTGGTAAAATTGTCACCTCATTGGTTGACGATATTATCATGCCGCCCATTGGTTATTTAACAGGCGGTGTTGATTTTTCATCCAAAAAATTGATTCTGAAGGCCGCTGATGAGGCTACTAAACAAGCTGAAGTATCCATTAATTATGGAAACTTTATTAATGTGGTTATTCAATTTTTAATTGTAGCATTCTGTATTTTTTGTGTTATCAAAGCTTTAAATTCATTGAAACGTAAAGAGGAAGCAGCTCCTGCGGCACCTGCAGCACCGACGAAAGAAGAAACACTTTTGACTGAGATCAGGGATATTCTGAAAAATAAATAGTGTAAGGTATATACTTCATTTATAAAAATCAGCACAGTCAAACTGTGCTGATTTTTATTTTATGGTAGTTGAAAAATTGTTTTTTGAAGCTGTAGCTGAATAAATTAGCTTGTCTGCTTCACATTAACTTTAAATGTTCGTAATATTGTTTGTTTTTGTCTAAAATAAACTTTACTTTTGCATTCCTCTTGGGGAGTTTTGTATTAATTGAAGTAAGAACAAATTAGCATAATAGCGTCATGAAAAGAACATTTCAGCCATCGCAAAGAAAAAGAAGAAACAAACACGGTTTTAGAGAGCGTATGAGCTCTGCAAACGGTAGAAGAGTATTAGCTTCACGTAGAGCTAAAGGTAGAAAACGTCTTACAGTGTCTGACGAATACCGTCACAAAGGTTAATCTTTGACAAGGATCGGTGGCCACTTATAAGAGCTTTTTCTAGTAAGATTAAGTCATCGTATGAAAAATACATTTACAAAAGAAGAACGGTTATGTGCGAAAAGGCGTATTGATGCGCTTTTTAAAAGCGGTTCTTCTTTTGTTTTGTATCCGTTTAGGGTTGTTTTTATCTTCGAGAAAAACAACTTGACTGACCATATTCCCTCCAGTCAGTCTATCATTTCCGTATCCAAACGTAGGTTCAAAAGAGCAGTTGATCGCAATTCGATTAAGCGAATGATGCGTGAGAGTTACCGTTTACAAAAATCGAATGATTTGATTCCGTTTTTGTTGAAACATAATGTAACTTTGTATTTAGCTATTCAATATGTAGGCAAGCAGATCTTAGCGTATGATGTGTTTAGCACCGCAATGAATAAAATGCTGAAAAAATTGCAGGATGAATGTGCTGAAGCTTATTTGGAAAAAGGGGATTAGACCCTTGTTTAGTTTTATTTTCTTGGCTATTATTCGTTTCTACCAAGTTTTTATCTCACCATTTTTAGGCGCCAATTGTAGATATACACCTACCTGTTCTCAGTACGGTAAGGAAGCTATTTTGAAATATGGTCCTTTTAAAGGTGGCTGGATGGCTTTGAAACGAATCGCACGTTGCAACCCTTGGGGTGGCCATGGGCATGATCCTGTACCTTGATTTCTATAACGACGATGAATAATTTAATTTTACAAATTGATACATCAACCGCTGTATGTTCGGTTGCCTTGAGTGAAAATGGTCAAACGTTGCAAGTCATCGATCTCGATGAACCAAATGCTCATGCGGCTAAATTGACTATTTTGATTGAGGAAATTCTTAAACAGACAGGCCGAAAGATGCAGGATTTGAACGCTGTTGCGGTGAGTATGGGGCCAGGCTCGTATACAGGCTTGCGGATAGGGGTGTCTACGGCCAAAGGTCTCTGTTATGCCTTAGATGTACCTTTAATCGCTATTAACACGTTAGAAGCGTTGTTTTTAGGCTATAAAGGGCAATTCGGTTTAACAGAAGATGAAGCTTACCTTCCTATGCTCGATGCCCGTCGGATGGAAGTCTATACAGCAGTTTATAATCATAACGCTATATTGGAGAGAGCGACATCTGCGGAAATCATCGATGTTGAGTATTTCAATGAATTATTGCTGAACTACCATCGTGTCCATTTATTTGGTTCGGGAGCCGATAAATTCCAGGATTTGTTCAGTGCAACGGATCGCGTGGATGTGCTGAGCGGATTTAATGTTTCCGCGGCTTTTCTATCGCTGTTGGCCTTTGATAAATTTCAGCGGAAAGAGTTTGAGGATGTTGCTTATTTCGAGCCATTCTATCTTAAAGATTTTGTGGTTACCCCTACAAAGAAAAAGGTTGGCTTATTATAGCCAACCTTTTCTTTTGAACCACAAATAAATCGCAAGGGATATGGCAACCATGATTCCCATGGCCACTGGATATCCATAGTACCATTCTAATTCGGGCATATTTTTAAAATTCATTCCATAAATTCCTGCCACAAAAGTGATTGGCATAAAAAATACGGAGAAAATCGTCAGGATGCGCATAATCTCATTGGTGTGATTAGACGAGATGTTGAAATATACATTCAGTAGCTGTGCTACATTTTCCGATAAGTTTTCGTACAAGGTTGATGTCCGGACCTGGAGATCTTTTAAATCGCGGGTATAGACATCTTTTTTGGACGAGGAATGAAAATGCTCAACGACCTCTCTGTAGAGAAAGATGACCTTTCGTGCAACATCAATCTGCCTTTTGATAAAATAGAGGTTTTTCAGTATTGGCTGTTGTTTCATGCGTTTGAGGAAAATCAATTCTTCGTATGCATCGATGCGTGTTGAAAGTTGCTCTAAGGTTTGACTAAAGGTGAATACAGCCGCAGTCGTGATAAATACAGCCAGTTTACGGCTATTTTTTGTCTTGATGGACGTGAATTCAATATTCTTAAGTTTTTCTAAAAACTCGATACGACGTTTGTGTACAGTAATCACAAAATCACTTCCGTAGAAGATGGTCAGGCGATCGGTGATTTCCCCGATGCTGTCTGAATTTTCCTTGAAATTGTCCGACATGACACGGAGAATAACAAAGGTATAATTCTCAAATTCTTCAATTTTCGGTAGATGTTCTGGTTCTTTGGAATCCTTGATCGAAGCTTCATTCAAATTGAAGCGCTCTTTGATAAAGGTGAAGTCTTCTGAGGTTGGCTCAGCTATATCTATCCATTCGTAGTTTGCGATTTCCTTTTCAACAATCGTTCTGACCATAAATCCAATTTTAGTAAGGACAAGATAAGAAAGAAAATAAAAAAAGCCATCAACTCAGTTGATGGCTTTCCTAAATTATTATAACCTTCTATTTGTTTGAAGATTTATATTCTTCGTTTAACTGTTTGATTACCTCATTCGTGATTTCCAGAGATGGGTCAGCATACAATACAGTTGGGTTGCTTTTTGAATAGGTCAGCACCAGTTTGTAGCCATTTTCTGCTGCATGTTTTTTCAGGAATTCGGTAATTTTATTATAAACATTGTTGAATTCTTCAGACTCGTCTTTTGCAATAGAGGAAGAAGCTGTTTGATCTAAACGTGCAAGCTCATCTTGTTTACGTGCTAGTTTTTGTTCAGTAGCTTGTCTATCAGGGGCAGACATTGTAGCTGCATTTTTTTGATATTCGGCAACTTCCCGTTGGAATGCAGTGCTTTTAGATTGCAGATCCGTTTGTGCTTTCTTTACTTTGTTTTCAAGCTTTGATTTAATGTCCTTAAAATATTGATATTTTTCAGAAAGTGAATCCGAGTTTAAATAGACGATTTTATCTTTGTTACTTCCCTGGCTCTCCTTGCTTACCGTATTGGAATCATTTTTTGCAGGTTCGTTTGTTGTTTTTGCACCTTGGTTACATGATGCAATAGTTCCAACCAATAAAAGGCCAAAGGAAACTTTCGATACAATTGAAAATATAGTGTTCATTTTTTTGTTATTTGCAAATTATTACTGAAAACAAACCTAACATAAAAAAATCGAAATTCTAGTTTTTAGTAATAAAAAAGTAAAATTATCCTGTGTATTATAATTCGGAATATAGGTTCAATACTTGTTCACGGACTTGATAAATCGGCCAAAATTTCGTATTTTTGAATATTACATTTAAGAGGTTTTCAATGAGCGAAGAAAATAAAAATGCATCCACCTATTCGGCCGATAATATTCAGGTATTAGAGGGTTTAGAGGCGGTTCGTAAGCGTCCATCCATGTATATTGGTGACACCGGTGTAAAAGGATTGCACCATTTGGTATACGAGGTTGTTGACAATTCAATCGATGAAGCTGTAGCAGGATATTGTACAGATATCTTTGTTACTATCCATAAAGATGATTCGATTTCTGTCCGGGATAACGGTCGTGGTATTCCTACAGGAATCAACAAAAAAGAGAATAAATCAGCCTTAGAGCTTGTAATGACTGTATTGCACGCCGGAGGTAAATTTGATAAAGATACATACAAGGTTTCTGGTGGTCTGCATGGTGTCGGTGTTTCCTGTGTGAATGCACTATCTACCCTTTTGAAGGCTGAGGTTCATCGCGATGGAAAGATTTTCCAGCAAGAATACCAAATTGGTAAGCCCTTGTATGATGTGAAAGAAGTTGGTGTTTCGGATAAGACGGGTACTATTGTAACGTTCCATCCAGATGCGACAATTTTCACGCAGACTACCGTTTATAATTACGATACATTGGCAAATCGTCTTCGTGAACTTGCATTTTTAAATAAAGGTGTGAGTTTGACGTTGAATGATGAGCGGGAGACTAATGAAGACGGTTCTGAAAAGAAAGAAACATTCTATTCAGAGGGTGGTCTGAAAGAGTTTGTGAAATTTTTAGATGGTAACCGTCAGTCGTTGATTCCTGAACCAATTTATGTTGAAGGCGTGAAACAAGGTATCCCTGTTGAACTGGCTTTACAATATAACGATACGTATTCGGAGAATGTCCATTCTTATGTGAATAACATCAATACGATTGAAGGTGGTTCTCACGTTGCGGGTTTCCGTCGTGGTTTGACACGTACTTTGAAAGCATATGCGGACAAGTCAGGTTTGCTTAAAAACTTAAAAGTGGAAATTACCGGTGATGACTTCCGTGAGGGATTGACAGCTGTAATTTCGGTGAAGGTTGCAGAACCTCAATTTGAGGGACAAACGAAGACGAAATTAGGTAACTCCGAGGTGATGGGGGCTGTAGATGTTGCTGTTGGTGAGATCTTAGGTGTTTATCTGGAAGAGAATCCACGTGAGGCAAAATCTATTGTTCAAAAGGTTGTCATTGCAGCTCAAGCACGTGCTGCTGCACGTAAGGCCCGTGATTTGGTCCAACGTAAAACCGTTATGGGGGGCTCCGGACTTCCTGGTAAATTAGCCGACTGTCAAGACAACGATCCTACCAAATGTGAGATTTATTTTGTCGAGGGGGATTCTGCGGGTGGTACTGCCAAGTCTGGTCGTGATAGAAAGCATCAGGCGATCATGCCTTTACGTGGTAAGATCCTGAACGTTGAAAAAGCGATGGAACATAAGATCTACGAAAATGAGGAGATCAAAAATATGTTTACAGCTTTGGGCGTGAGTGTAGGTACTGCCGAAGATGCTAAGGCATTGAATATTGAAAAATTACGTTATCACCGCATCATCATCATGACCGATGCCGATGTGGATGGGTCCCACATTACAACATTGATCTTGACGTTCTATTTCAGATACATGAAGGAATTGATCGAAAGAGGATATGTATATATCGCTACACCGCCGCTATACTTGGTGAAAAAAGGGAAAGAGCATGAGTACGCTTGGAATGAAGACCAACGTATCAATGCAATTCAACGTTTGAAAGGAAGTGGTAAAGAGGATAGCGTACACGTACAACGTTATAAAGGTCTTGGAGAGATGAATGCAGAACAGTTATGGGATACAACCATGAATCCTGAAACGCGTACTTTAAGACAAGTAACTATTGAAAACGCGGCAGAATGTGACCGTATCTTCTCGATGTTGATGGGTGATGAAGTTGCTCCGCGTCGTGAATTTATCGAAAAAAATGCACGTTATGCTAAAATTGATATTTAATTGATCTGATCATAAAAGAATAAAAAAAGCCT
>NZ_DDGR01000027.1:103673-220021 GCF_002337775.1 Sphingobacterium sp. UBA1897 | reverse complement strand
AGGCTTTTTTTATTCTTTTATATTTCCTAATTTCATACCAGTGAACCGTTTTTCTGCCGGGATAAAAGGTTCATCGCCTAGCATTTAGCCAATATTAATTAAAACCTATTATGAAATATTGTAGCAAAATTTTGCTCTTTATAGGTTGTTTTATTGGACTAACCTGTACGGCGCAAACAAATGAAAAAATCGATCTCCAAGATTTATTTGAAAGCTTATCGGATGAGCTTCCTGAGGATGCTGATTTGAGTGAATTCACTGAAAAGTGGTCTCATTATCTCAAACACCCGATCGATCTCAACAAAACTGATGGCAGAGAACTCACTGAATTACAATTTTTGAACCCTTTATTAATCGAGCACCTATTGGCCCATAGGACCATTTCAGGGAATTTTATCAACGTACTCGAACTACAGTCCATTGAAGGATTTAATGAGCGGATAGTCAGTTTGTTGTTACCCTTCGTAAGGGTAGGTCCGGGATCTCCCCTTGAAACCCTGAAATCGAGAAATTTTAAACAGGAATTTATAATACGGTACGCCCGGATACTCGAAAAAGCAAAGGGATACCGTATAATCGATACGACGAAATCCCATTATCTTGGCGATGCCAATCGCTATGCTGTTAGGTATAGAGCCCAGTTAAACGATGGGTTTCATATCGCAGTTAATATGGAGAAAGATGCGGGGGAACCATTTTTTAGAGACAGGCAAAAAATGGGATTTGATTTCTATAGCTTAAGTATATCAATAAAGTCTTTAGGCCGTTTCAAAAATATCGTGATCGGCGATTACGCGTTGCAATTTGGCCAGGGACTCAGTATGTGGAATGGTCTGAATTTTGGAAAAGGGGGATTGGTACAGCATACTGCAAGACAAGGGATCGGTGTAAAGTCATATACGTCATTAAATGAGGCTAATTTTATGCGTGGCATTGCAGGAACATTACAGATTAGGCACATTGAAATTACACCTTATTTCTCCTACCAATCCATAGATGGAAAAGTTAACCGTACAACTTCTCCGCCTACGATTTCAACGATCGCAAGCTCAGGCTTGCATCGGACTGCAACCGAACAGCAATATCGTCATGCCGCCTCTCAACTGGCCTATGGATTGAATCTGTTGTGGCGCTATAAGCGGTTCAAAATGGGTGTTCATTTCAATCAGACACAATTAAATGTCTTTAAAACAAAAGGCAATGGTATACGGCAAAAGGCGGACTTTGAAGGTGATTTTTTGCGAAATATAAGTCTATATGCAAACTATACGATTCGGAATGCTTATTTATTTGGTGAGTATGCAAGCAGCATGGATGGCGGTTCAGCACTGTTAGCAGGATCTATGATAAGTTTGCATCCACGTTTATCATCGGTTGTATTGCTGCGGGACTATAAAAAGAATTTTCATACTTTTTATGGACAGGGATTTGGTGAATCGGATAACACCTCCAACGAGCAGGGGGCTTATTTGGGACTAACGTATCAATTGGGTAGAAAATTGCTCTGGTCCAATTATGCGGATATATTTCGTTTCCCGGGAGCAAAGTATCAGGCTGATACGCTATCTACAGGCGCTGATTTTTTTAGCCAGCTGAGTTACATGTGGTACAAAAAAGGCCAACTTTCATTGCGCTATCGTAACCGATTGAAACAAGTTAATTATCAGGGAGAGGGACAAACCGAGCACGGGCTTGTAAATACCAGCAAACAGCAGTTCAGGGTAGAATTTCATTACCGCCTAAGTTCAATATGGACGATTCGCTCCCGTGTAGAAGCTAATTTATTCCAAAAAGAGTATCAGGAAAATAGTTTCGGTTATATGCTTTATCAAGATTTGCTCTGGAAGTCTAGCGCGGGAAAATTTCAGTCGAATATACGCGTTGCGTATTTCGATGCGGCAAGTTATGATAATCGGATCTATGCTTATGAGCAGGATGTATTATATGCATCTGGTTTTGGAATGTACAATACAAGGGGATGGAGAATGTATTTCAATCTGCAGTATCGGTTAAGCCGCCATCTTCAGGTATGGACCAAATATGCGGTCTATTATTATCCGGGGCGAGAGAGTATTGGGACTGGACTGGACCAAATTGAGGGTAATAGAAAGTCAGAGGTTAAGATACAGTTGCGGTGGCAGTTATGAAAGAGCTTAGTTTTATACAAAGATTAGAGCGGCTGCCTACTCTTAAGATAGCGATCCTATATATTGTGACGCTTCTTTTCGCCCCTAAATTACCTATGTCGTTCCACATTTTCCAATGCGTTCAGCAGCTATTGGTTGTGCTGGTTTTGATAACGTTTTGTTGTTATTTATTAAAGGGAAGAATCCGCCAGTATGGCTACATCTACGGGTATTATGTGTCTGTTGTATTATTTGGGATTTTCCAATTTTGGCGCGAAGCCCCTTTGGTTACAATCAGTCATTTCTCCCATATAGTGACCGATAGTTATGTAGTCAAAATTATTGAAGAGCCCAAGGTGAAGCGGGATATCATTCGTTTTTCGGCGGAAGTAGTAGGGGCTTACCAAAAAGGTGAATTTGTTGAAACTACAGGTCGACTGATGTTATCTTTAAAATCCAGCCAGAAGAACCCACTGCAGTTTGGTGATCTATTGTGGTTAAAAGGTCAAGTAAAGGAAATAGCTCCGCCATTCAATCCAATGGAATTTGACTATAGACAGTATTTGAAAAGACAGCATATCTATCATGAAATTTTCGCAGTCTTTGGTCGGTATAAGCTGATCAGTAGGAAAGAAACAACGGCTTTTTCATTAACTGGGCTCGCTTTACAAACGAGGAGATATTTTTTGGTTAAGCTTCGTCCCCATATCAAAAAGGATGAGCACTTTGCTATTGCTTCAGCTTTATTATATGGTTCCCGGAGCGATATCAGTGCCGAAAGCATCCAGGCCTTCACCAATACGGGAACGATACACGTATTAAGTGTTTCGGGAATGCATGTTGCTGTTTTATTCAGTTTTCTATCCCTTATTTTCAAGCGAATTGCCTGGCCTTTCTATCTCAGATGGCTGCCACTAATTTTGTTATGGAGTATGATCTGGATATATGCTTTTATTGCAGGGCTTGATCCGCCGATTACGCGGGCAGCTATTATGATTAGTTTTGTGCTGTGTGCACAGCATTTTAAACGAAGCTTTTCAACACTGAATTCGCTTATTATTGCCGCATTATTGATTTTACTGGCCGTTCCCCGGGCTGTTGTTGATGTGGGTTTTCAGCTGTCTTTTTTAGCCGTTTTGGGTATGACGATATGTTCGCCGCTTGTCGAAGGATTCCTTCCGGTTAAAAGACCGATATTACGGCTTTTGAGAGATGCATTGGCTGTTTCTATTGCTGCGCAGCTATTGACAACGCCACTGAGCCTTTATTATTTTGGACAATTTCCAACTTATTTTCTGGTAGCCAATGTATTAGTCGATTTCCCTTCAACATTAGCGATGTATCTCGGTTTTATTATGACAATCAATCCAATGCAGGGGCTCAACGATTTATTGGGCTTTCTTTTGGAGCATCTCATCGCTTTCATCTTATACTGCTTGAAATTTATTGACCATTTGGCTTTTTCAACAATAAAAGTTGAACCTATGGGGCTGGAGCTTCTATTTTTGACCTATTTTGCACTATTTTCTTTTTTATATGCTTTTCAATGGAAAGATAAAAAATACGTTTGGCTAGGGGGATGCTGTGCAATTGGAATACTATTGATCACTGCGCAAAAATACCTGGAAAATAAAGATGTAGAACGGTTTCGGGTCTATAATACGAAACATGAGCTGACGATCGGCTATTTCAAAGGTGGGCGCAGTATCGTTTACAGCACATTTGATTCTTTGCAATCCCGAGGCTTGCAATATGCATGTGGAAGAGAAATCCAATTACTGACGAGGGAAAAAGTTCAGTTTGTAGCTTTGAATGGTCGGGAGCGGAAAAACTATCTTGTTACGCTCCCTTTAGGTAGAATTGCTATTTTATCGCATGCAGGGGGAACAATGACACCTGCCGACCTTGTCATTGTCAGAAAAAATTTACTAAATGGTTTACCTCGTTTATTGAAGCAAATTAGACCAAAACTTGTTATACTGGATGGATCCAATTCAATGGAGAAATCCAAGCATACAAAACGTATGTTGGATAGTTTGGGAATACAGAATTATCTCATGAAAGATAATTTTGCGTATGTTTGGGATAAGGAGAACTTATGACGCAAGATAGTATATCAATCTTAAGGCAATACTGGGGTTTCGATTCATTTAGACCCCTGCAGGAAGAAATTATTCAATCGGTCATTTCAGGTAAAGATACACTGGCTTTATTGCCGACTGGCGGCGGAAAGTCGATTTGTTTTCAGGTACCTGCCTTGATGCGAGAAGGGATTTGTATTGTCGTTACACCGCTTATAGCATTGATGAAAGATCAGGTTGAGCATTTGAAAAAAAATGGAATTCAAGCGGTCGCGATTTATGCTGGAATGCGGAAGAGGGAGGTGGATATTACGTTGGACAATTGCGTCTATGGGCAAATAAAATTTCTCTATCTTTCTCCTGAAAGATTATACAATGATATCGTAAGGGAGCGCATACGATTTATGAATGTAAATCTTTTTGCGATAGACGAAGCACATTGTATTTCTCAATGGGGGTATGATTTCAGACCTCCCTATTTAGAACTCGCTAAGTTACGGGAACTGCATCCCAAGGTTCCTTTTCTGGCCCTTACAGCGACAGCAACTGAGCGTGTCATTAGCGATATACAGCAGAAGCTGAATTTTCCAAAAGAAAATGTATTTGTCAAAAGCTTTCTCCGCGACAATTTGGCTTATATGGCCATTGAGGAAGAGGATAAGATGGGACGTATGGTCCGCATCATACACAAGTTGGGTGGATCCGGTATTGTTTATGTCAGAAACCGGCGGGAAACACAGGAGATAGCCCGTATTTTAGTCAATAATGGCATTTCGGCAGATTATTACCATGCCGGGCTCACGGGGCAGGAACGGGATCAGAAACAGCAAGGGTGGATGACAAATGTTGTTCGCGTTATTGTAGCTACAAATGCGTTTGGGATGGGAATTGATAAACCCGATGTACGGTTTGTCATTCATCTCGATTTGCCCGATTCGCTGGAGGCCTATTATCAAGAAGCCGGTAGGGCAGGAAGAGATGGCAAGAAGGCCTATCCCGTTATTCTTTATCAAAAGGCAGATGAGCGGAAACTTGTCGATAATTTGCAAGCTAGCTTTCCTGATATTCCATTTATTCAACAGACCTATCATTACCTTTGTAATCATTTTCAGATTCCCTATGGTTCTGGAGAAGGAGTGACTGTAGATTTTGATGTTGTTGCATTTGCAAAAAAATATCAGCTACCGTTGGTTCCTGTTATGAATGCGCTGAAGTTTCTGGAGCGGGACACTTGGTTGGTTTTGTCAGAAGCTGTTACAATACCTTCACGCTTTAAGTTTGAAATTGATAGCGCCGAATTGTATAAAGTTCAGGTGCAGTATGTCAAATATGATAAGCTTATTAAGGCTATTTTGCGCAGCTATGGTGGTGTATTTGAAAACTATATCCTCATCAATGAATATGAATTTGCACGTAAGTTAGGTCTGCCTTATGATCGTGTTGTCGAGCTGTTGAAGTCGTTGGAGACACTGGAAATAGCGAGCTATCTGCCTTCTACAGATGCGCCACAATTGACCTTTTTGCAGAACCGAGTCGATTACAAACACCTGCATATCGATCATATTTTTATTCGCGATCGCCATCAGGTGAAGGAAGAGGAAGTCAATGGCATGATCGGTTATATTGAACAGAGCAATTGCCGCAGTCAATCGCTGTTGTTATATTTTGGAGAGAAAAATGCGGGATTCTGTGAAGTATGCGATTTATGTCTGATCCGCAATCATCAGGAAAAGCAGCGGGCAAATATAAAAGCAGAAATCAAAAGCAGTTTACTTGCTGAAGCCAAAAACATTCATGATTTGGTGGCGAGTTTGACGATAGGCACAGAAAAGAAAAGAATAGAGATCATCCGTAATCTCCTAGATGCCGAAAAAATCCGCTTGGAGGATAATCTCTATTCTTGGAATACCTTGTTTTAAACTATTTCTCGATGGGTAGATTGAGCTCTTCACGGCCCCACTCTGACCAAGAACCATCGTATACACGGATTTGCTCATGACCAGCGAGATGACAAGCAAATGCTAAGACTGAGGCCGTGATACCCGATCCACAGGAGAATACATATTCATTTCCGGTCGCATTAAAATGATCAAATTGCTGTTTCAATTCATCAACGGGTTTATAAACGATTCCGTCAAATAATTCTTCGAAAGGGAGATTTTTGGAATGGGGGATATGCCCACCATGAAGGCCTTTCCGGGGTTCAGCTACTAAACCACTAAATCGACCTTTACTTCTGGCGTCAAAAATATTCACTTGAGTATCCCGATAATGTGTTAAGATATACTCTTTATCGGCATAAAGGTTTGCTTGAAATTGGGCTTTAAAATTACCGGGACTTGCAGCGGTTGTATACTGGTCTACGACGGGCAGTTTGTTATTTTTCCAAGCAGGAACACCGCCATTTAAAATAAAGACCTGTTCAAATCCCATGACCTTAAACATCCACCAGGCCCTTGGGCTTGAATAAACGCCCCATCTGTCATATAATACGACCGTACTATCCTGATTTATTCCCAGGCTTTGCATTTCCCTTTCGAATACCGCTGCAGAAACGAGGGTATGCGGTAATTTGGAAGTAGCATCCGAAAGTTTCCCTTCGATGTCAAAAAATTGAGAATGGGGAAGAACTTCGAACTTGGTATCCTTGATGGATTGACCAACTTTGTCGATGGTGCAATCGAGGAGGACAATGTCTGTATGCTGTCCCAGTGATTCCTGAAGTTCGGTGGGGTTAATTAAGGCTGATTTGAATGACATAACAATAACGTTTATTGATACAAAATTACAAAAGCATCCCTATAAAAACAAAGCGGCTGTCCTTTTGGAACAGCCGCTTTTTATGGATTGAAATTGCTAATTACTTAGCGTTTTTATCATTTTCCATTTGCTCTTTCAATTGAGCTAATACGTCTAAGTCGCCTAAAGTAGATTTTTCAACAGAATCTTTTACTTTTTTCACAGCTGAAGACTCAGCTTTAGCGTCTTTTTTACGGTTGTTAGACTCTTCTTTGCGAGCTTCTTCTTTCTCTTCTTCCCAGATACGAGAGTGAGAAATTACCAAACGTTTGTTCTCTTTGTTGAACTCGATGATTTTGAATGAAGTAACTTCATCAACTTTCAATGAAGAACCGTCTTCTTTAACAGAGTGTTTAGAAGGACAGAAACCTTCAACACCGTATTGTAAAGCTACGATATCACCTTTGTCACCAACTTTGATCACAGTACCTTCGTGGATAGAACCTTCAGTAAAGATCGTTTCGAAAGTATCCCAAGGGTTTTCTTCCAATTGTTTGTGACCTAAAGATAATTTGCGGTTTTCTTCATCTAATTCTAAAACAACTACGTCTAATGTTTCACCAACTTTAGTGAATTCGTTAGGGTGGTTGATTTTTTTAGACCAAGATAAATCAGAGATGTGGATCAAACCGTCGATACCTTCTTCTAACTCAACAAATACACCGAAGTTAGTCATGTTTTTAACAACAGCTGTTTGTTTAGAACCTACAGGGTAACGCTCAGTGATGTTTTTCCAAGGATCTGGAGTCAATTGTTTGATACCTAAGCTCATTTTACGCTCATCGCGATCTAATGTTAAGATTTGCGCTTCGATCTCATCACCAACTTTCAAGAACTCTTGTGGAGAACGTAAGTTTTGTGACCAAGACATTTCAGAAACGTGGATCAAACCTTCAACACCAGGGATGATTTCTAAGAAAGCACCGTAATCAGCAACTGTTACGATTTTACCTTTAACTTTAGAACCAACTTCTAATGCAGTATCTAAAGATTCCCAAGGATGCTCAGATAATTGTTTCAAGCCTAAAGCGATACGTTTTTTCTCATCATCAAAGTCTAATACAACAACGTTGATTGTTTGATCTAGCGATAAAACTTCTTTTGGATGCTCGATACGACCCCAAGAGATATCTGTGATATGCAATAAACCGTCAACACCACCTAAGTCGATGAACACACCGAAGTCAGTGATATTTTTAACTGTTCCTTCTAATACTTGACCTTTTTCTAATTTAGCAACGATTTCAGATTTTTGGTTCTCTAAGTCGTTTTCAATTAATACTTTGTGTGATACGACAACGTTTTTGAATTCGTGGTTGATTTTCACAACTTTGAATTCCATTGTTTTACCTACGTATACATCGTAGTCACGGATAGGTTTGATATCGATTTGAGATCCAGGTAAGAATGCTTCAACACCTTTGATATCAACGATAAGACCACCTTTAGTACGGCTCTTAACGAAACCAGTAATGATTGCATCATTTTCCAATGCCTCATTGATAGCTTCCCAAGATTTTTGAGTTTTAGCACGTTTGCGAGAAAGTACTAATTGACCGTTAGCATCTTCTTGAGATTCAACGAATACGTCAACTTTGTCACCAACTTTTAATTCTGGTAAGTCACGGAATTCTGATAAAGAAACTAAACCGTCAGATTTGAAACCAACATTTAAGACTACGTCTTTGTTGTTGATAGAAACTACAGTACCTTCAATAATTTCACCTTGGTTAACTTGGTTGAAAGTATCTGCGTATTGTGCTTCAAGTTTAGCGCGTTCAGCATCGCTATAATTTCCGAAACCTTTATCATTTGCATCCCAGTCAAATTCACCTTCTGGTGTGATCCAAGTGTTTGATTTGATTTCGTCGATTAAGTTTGAATCAGCTTCTGATTCAATTTTTTCAGTGTCTTTCACTACTTTAGTGTCAGCACCTTGTAGCTCTGCGTTTTTCGCTGCTAATTCTTTTTCTGCTTCTTGTTTTTTTGCCATTAATTAATTTTCTCCTTTTTCCTACTTTGTAGGAGTTGCAAAGGTACAAAAAAACTTTAAATGCAAAATTTTATTTTTCTTATTTTATTGAAAGACTTTCAGTTATACAGGCCTTTTGCTTTAGACATGTAAAGCTGCCTGTTCGAACGCTCGTTTAGCGTCTTCTACCGTTCATTTGTTGCCAACCTGACGGGGTAAATGAAGCTTTAAATAATTTTATACACCTATTCGTCTCTCTTAAAAGAGTTGAAAATGCGTGGTTTGGCAATAACAATGGTTTGTTTAGACAGCGCTATTGCTGCATTAAGCTCATAGCCCAATAATAAAATAAGCGTATTCAGGTAAATCCAGAGCATAATGACGATCAGTGTCCCGATGGATCCATAGAGTTTGTTATATGCACCAAAATGATTGATATAAAAGGTAAATATGGAAAACGTCAATATTGCTAAAATGGTAGCCATAGAAGCTCCGGGACTGAAGAGTTTCCATTTATTGGAGTTGGAAGGACCAAATTTGTAAATACAGCTTACCGTGAAAAAGTAAATAGCAAATATTATCAACCATCGGGCTACTTTAAGTAGAATGGCCCAGAAGCTCGACTTTATACCTGTTGTTTCCTTGAGGTAGTCTATGGTAATGCCAGCTAGGGTAAATATTGTCATCCCAACTGTTAACGCAAAAATAATTAGGAAAGCCAAGGCTAAGGCAAGCAAACGTTTTCTGACCCATGGCCTTCTTTCCGTCATGAGGGAAGCCTTATTGAAGGCATTCATCAGAGAGGCCATACCATTGGTTGCAAAATAGGCCGCAAATAAAAAACCGAAAGAAAGTAATCCACCATTTTGGTTTTTAATAATATCCTCCAAAGTCGTTTCAACAACCAGAAAAGCATTTTTGGGAATAACCACGGCCAGAAAGTCCAGCAACTGTTCCTGAAAATTATTGATCGGAATATAAGGGATCAATGTAAATAAAAAAATGATACCCGGAAAAATGGCCAATAAAAAGCTATAGGAAAGGGAAGAAGCCTTGCTGACAATGGAATCTCTCGATAGCTCCTGAAAGAAAAATACGGCCACAGTATAGAGTGGTAGCGAGCCAAAGCCAGGTAGTACGACACGTTTACTCCATTCGATTAATCTAAAATAAGGTTCAATATTTAATAGCCATTGGTGGATTTTCCCCATATCAATTAAAATAGTTACTCATCTTATCCAAGAAAACCTGTGGCGGCATACAAGGTCTATTTTTTTCCATGTTGACAAAGACCAAAGTTGTCTCGCCCTGGTTGAGTAGTTCTCCGCTTTCATTGAACAGTTCATATTCAAAAATAATACGGACGGCAGGTTTCTGGCGGATTGTTACCCGTATCGTGATCAAATCATCGTATTTGCCCGGTTTTAGGTATTTTGTTTTCATCTCCGTAACGGGGAGCATGACCCCCATTTCTTCCAGCTCCTTATACGATATCCCCGTGCTCCGCAGCATTTCAGTCCGCGCTATTTCGTAAAATGCAGCATAATTTCCATAATAAACATACCCCATTTGGTCTGTTTCTGCATAGCGGACACGAATCTGATGGTCAAATACAAACATTATTTTTTAATATTTCTGGCGTCCAATGCCTGTTGAAATTTACGTGCATTGATCAAATGCTCAGCCTCTGTTTTTGCAAAATTATGATAGCCCGAAAAATCATCTTTAGCACACATGTAAATATAATCATGTTGCTTAAAGTTTAAGACCGCATCAATTGCAGCAATACTTGGAATTGAAATAGGACCTGGAGGCAAGCCCCTATAGATGTAAGTATTGTAAGGATTGTCTGTTCTAAGGTGCTTATTCAATACCCTTCTAATGGTAAAGTCGTTGTTGGCAAAGATCACGGTAGGATCAGCTTGCAATAACATGCCTTTTTTGAGGCGGTTTAAATATAATCCGGCGATCATGGGCATTTCATCCTGGTGTAAGGCTTCACCTTTGACAATAGAAGCCAATGTACTGACTTGTTGCGGTGTCAGGTTAAGTGCTTTTGCTTTTGCCGTGCGATCTGCATTCCAAAACTTTTTCCATTCATCATCAAAACGAGCAATTACTTTTTCGGGATTGGTGTTCCAATAAATTTCGTAGGTATTGGGGATAAATATAGCAATCAGATTTTCTTTTGTAAATCCATATTTCTGTGCTGTAGCCTCATCATTTAGTACCGCGATAAATTCTGCAGAATCTGCCTCAAAACTTTTACCAAGGAGTGCGGCCATATTCTCTTTCAGTCGCACATTGGAAAATCTGAATTTTACAGGTTCTTGGTAGCCACCAATCAAATTGCCAACTAAGCGTCTATTGTTCATACCAGGGGTTAACAGATAACGTCCGGGTTTTACACTTTGCTCATATTTTTTATATTGTGCGGCACGCTCAAAGGAAGCGATGTCATCCACAAGATTTGAATCCTTGATTGATTTCAATACATCTTCATATTTTTCGCCCTCGTGTATGTACAGGTATTTTTTCTCTCCCGATACATTGGAAGCATAAAATGCTTTATAAAATGTCCAAGCAAAATAACCTCCGATAACGATAACGATCAGGGCAATGATTTTTAACCAACTTGGTATTCCTTTTTTATTTTCCATGCTAAAATTTTTTATTCATTTGTTGTTCGCTATTAAGGGCATTCATACAGCCTTTAGCGGTCAATGGTTGATGAAATCGCCCAGATATGGATCGGTTTCATCTTTATATTTTATACAATTCCTGAATCTGCAACAAACGCTAATCCATCATAATGGAGATTATGCCATGCAGCTTCATTTTTAAGTCAATACACTTAAAAGCCAAGACTATTCCCTTTACTTTCTTTTTCTTTTTTCTGCCCTGCAGTTGGATTTGTTGTTGTCGATTTAGCTGCTGGCGTATTTGTTGTGGTACTTTTCGCTGGAGCAACGGGCTTAGACTGAACCGGAGCTTTTGCTGCTGGCGGAGTAACCTGTGTTTGGTTTGCCTGTGGTTTAGGAGTTGGCGTACCTCCAGCTGGAGCACCTGTAGTTGTTGTTGGTGCCGTCAATGAGAGCGTTATGTCTATTTTAGCCCCTAAGCTGGTTAAGCCTTTTTCTATTCCTGGTGATTGTACACTGATTACTGCGGTGGCTGTATCCGTTACATTGGGATCATAAGTCACTGTGCCTAGGCCTAGACCAGCTCCAGATAGGGCAAACTTCGCTTCGTTTAATGGAAGACCAATTAAGTTGGGTATTTCCACTTCATTAGCACCGAGTCCATTTCCCAAAACTAGATCTATACGTGAACCCTTAGGAATCATGCGCCCGTTACGGATTGATTGTCCAGCAAATTGAGCATCCAATACGATGTCCCTAGCGATATCGGCGACATAAGAAGTGTCTCCGATTCTAAGGTTATGGTTTTTCAAAATAGCCGTTGCTTCGATCAATGTTTTATCCTTTATATTCGGAAAGGCAACTTCAGGTGCAACTTGTGTGATAATGGTCAAATAAATAGTCCGCCCCGATTTTACATGAAATCCTTGTTCGGGATCCTGCTCGATGACCATTCCTGGTTTGGCGTCCATCTGGTAGACGGAGTCAATTTGATATTCCAGCCCCGCGTCTTCCAGCGCCTGGATGGCAGCACTGATATGAAGGCCTTTCACTTTAGGAACGGCTATAGATTCATCATGTTTGGTATATATTTTCAGTCCAACATAAACGAAAAGGAATAGACATACTATCGCGATAAAAGCGGCAATAAGATTTTTCCTAAAAGTGGGGGTCTGAAGATATTGTACGACTTTGGACATTTCTCTGTTTTGATAAAAATTAATTCTGCATAGAACCGCAATATTAAAGCCAAGTTTGCAGAATGATTAAATAAAATTATTCCTCACAAAATTATTCGTTTTTCCGTGTATAGCAAATTATATTTGCTATTCGAATCGCTAAAATTTATGAAAGCAAAAATAGCATTAATAACTGGAGGTTATACAGGAGAAGCTGAAGTTTCTTTTAAAAGTTCTGCCTTTGTCAATTCTCAACTTGATCACGACAAATACGATATATATTTGATTACAGTGACCAAAGAAGCATGGTACTATGAAGATTTGGACGGTAAGCGGCATCCGATTTCAAAAGCAGATTTTACACTTCCATTGAACGGAGATATCTTAAGCTTTGACTTAGCATTTATTATGGTGCATGGTGTGCCTGGAGAAGATGGAAGACTTCAGAGCTATTTTGATTTATTAGATATTCCATATACCTCATGTGATGCCTTGACTTCGGCATTGACTATGAATAAAGGGTATACAAAAGCGATTTTATCGGATATTCCCGAGTTGCATTTGGCAAAATCGGTCTTATTGTTTGAATCGCAACGCCTGGAAGCGGTCAAAATCGTCGAAAGCAATCTTTCGCTGCCGTATTTTGTGAAACCTAATGCCGGTGGAAGTAGTATCGGAATGACCAAAGTAAAGGAATCGGCACAACTGCAGGAAGCGATTGATAAAGCTTTTGATGCAGAGAATACCGGGAAACAGGTTATTGTTGAAGAATTTGTGACTGGACGCGAATTTTCCGAGGGAATTTTTAGGAATTCAAAAGGCGAACTCGTTGTTTTGCCGGCTACCGAAGTTCGTACTACACGTGAATTTTTTGATTATGAAGCCAAGTATGTACCTGGATTGACCGAAGAGATTACACCAGCAGACCTGACTACGGAAGAGCAGGAGCGCGCTGCACGTATTTTAAGGGAAATTTATGTGAGATTGAACTGTAAGGGTATGGTTCGGGTGGACTTCTTTTTGGAAAATGATACCGATAAATTTTATTTTATCGAAATTAATACCATTCCCGGGCAGACTCCACAAAGCTTTATTCCGCAGCAGGTACGGGCTTTTGGAATGAAGGAGGGGGATTTTTACGGGGAGTTGATCGAAACGGCTCTACAATCGAAATAGTTTTGCTCTATCTCAGTAGGACTTGAGGCAGGGACTATATGGCTGGAGCGCGGATAAGCATACATTCCGATGATGACATACTGCATTTCTCAGCCACAGCCCGCTGATCATTCGCATAAGCAGCCTTCTAGCCAAGGGGGATAAAAATACGCCACGATGGCGCTACACAAAAAAGGCTTTCAATTTTCTGAGAGCCTTTTTTGTGTTTTATTTTCTGAAATCAAATTTCGATAGATCAGGTTTAAACTTTTTAACTCTTTTCAGCTCCTCCTGATAAATTACCTGGCCGATATTTTTTAAAAAAGGATAGGTTACTGTTTCATATTCATAGCGTCCATCGTTGTAGATGCCATTTTCATTGGACTGTACAACAACGGCGAGCATAAATTCCACGCCATGTTCAAAGTCGACGACATAGGCATTATCAATATTATAGCCATAGGAATCTCCATACTTGTTGAAGATCCGGATGTTGGGATTTAAGATCGCATTTTTTTCACGGCCATAAAAAAGGAGCTTGCTATACGTTGGCCAGAATTCTGCTGGATCATATTTTGGAAAATCCGATTCAAAGGGATAGCGCGACATATAATCATAGAGGAGCGCGTAGTCATCTTTTTTCAGATTGAATCTTTCTTGAGGCTGAAATGCTTCGGGAAATAACAGCTTCTTCAATATCAGCTGTTGATCTTGCAAAGCGT
Source organism: Sphingobacterium sp. UBA1897 (assembly GCF_002337775.1). Taxonomy (NCBI): domain Bacteria; kingdom Pseudomonadati; phylum Bacteroidota; class Sphingobacteriia; order Sphingobacteriales; family Sphingobacteriaceae; genus Sphingobacterium; species Sphingobacterium sp. UBA1897. The sequence continues at coordinate 205,346 of NZ_DDGR01000027.1, read as the reverse complement.
ATACATTTAATCCTTCAAAACTCCAGGGTTCATGAACAAGTTCATCTTTATCGTTCATGTAACCTTTCCCCTGAAGCGTATTGGACAGCTCGATGGTATAATCCTTGGGATCGAACTGTGCTTCTTGTTTATAAATAATATCCTTCCCCTTATAAAAGGTGACGGGGTTAGTATGTTTGGCCCATATGCCTTTGTCGCCAATGGCAAGACGGTTGACAATGCGGCTGTAATTAGTGCCGTATTTTTTTAGTTTCGCATTCAGTTCTGCACGGCCAATAAATTCGAAAAGCCTGTTTTGGGCATCGTTGTCGCTGGTTAATAAGATCTTTTTAACATATTGAGCAACAGATGGAAGGCCATTGGCGGCGGATTCATCCACAAGAACCTTAGTCTGCTTTTCAAAAGCAGAATCGATGCGTAGTGGGGTATCTTTGCTGAGACCGTCAATATGCAGGTCATTGATTTTTTCCAAAGCCAGAATTGCTGTCGGCAACTTCACTGTACTTGCGGGATAAAAATACCAGTTCGGATTCAGTCGATAGCTATAGGACCTGAAATGTGGCTTATTGGATTTGTCACGATCAATCTGTGTATACAGAATTTGTACTTCATTTTTCGTCGGATGACTTAATATGTTTTGAAATAGATCGGGATGACTTTGGAGTAATTTTTCCAGGTAAACAGTATCTATCTTCTGAGCGTATAGATCTGACATGAATAGAGTAAAAATTAGGGTGAGGTATTTTTGCATGTGCTTTAGATCAAAGTGTCGCGCCTGTAAGCTCTTCTATAGCTTTTAATGGTGATAGGATCATGAAGCAAAAAGCTCCATGATCCTATCGCGTTTTGCTATTCGTAAACATGGAATTATTTTCGCGTATAAACTTCAAAGGTATAAGCAAATGCATGTTTGTCATCGGCCTGATGCGAATCTGAGGCAACTAATTCCCATTCTTCTGACGGTAATTCAGGAAAGAAAGCGTCACCTTTGATAGTTGTATGTACGCGCGTCAGAAGCACTTTATTTGCCAAGGGTAGCGCTTGCTGATAAATGTTTGCGCCACCAATGATGAATACCTCACGTTCATCCCGGCAATACAAGAGTGCCTCTTGGATGCTGTTGGCAACATCAATATCTTCTCCCTGGAAATTCGCGTTACGTGTAATGACAATATTTCTTCTGTCTGGCAATGCTTTGCCTATGGCCTCAAAAGTCTTTCTGCCCATTAGGACAGAGTGCTCAACGGTATTTCTCTTAAAATATTTAAAGTCGTTGGGTAAATGCCAAGGCATCTGATTGTCGATTCCGATGGCATTGTTTTCCGACGCAGCTACGATTAATGTGATCGTTGGGTTGCTCATTTTTGATATAAGGTGATTATTCGTTCGCTAAAATATATTACAAAATCAGGTACCTTTCTTGTTAAACGGCCACCGGAGCTTTGATATGTGGATGGGATTCGTAGTTTAACAATTCAAAATCTTCAAACTTAAAATCAAAGATATCTTTTACTTCAGGGTTTATTTTCATCTGGGGTAGCGCTTTTGGCTCGCGGCTCAATTGGAGCTCCGTTTGCTCGAAGTGATTACTGTAGATATGTGCATCGCCAAGGGTGTGGATAAACTCTGCGGCTTCCATGTCACAAACCTGTGCGACCATCATCGTCAATAAAGCATAAGAGGCAATGTTGAAAGGAACGCCCAAGAATATATCGGCACTACGTTGATAGAGTTGACAGGACAATTGCGGCTTTAAGATACCTTTTTCAGGTTGTGCCGGAGCGACATAAAACTGAAAAAAGGCATGACAAGGAGGTAATGCCATATGCTCTATTTCGGCAACATTCCATGCCGATACAATAATACGGCGTGAATCCGGTGAATTTTTTAGCTGGTTGATAACCTGTGTGATCTGATCGATATGACGGCCATCGGGTGTTGGCCAGGAGCGCCATTGTGATCCGTATACAGGGCCTAAATTTCCTTGTTCGTCAGCCCACTCGTCCCAAATGCTTACGCCATTTTCTTTGAGATACTGAATATTGGTTTCACCTTTAAGAAACCAGATCAATTCATGGATAATGGATCGCAGGTGTAATTTCTTCGTCGTTACCAAAGGGAAACCTTCCTGAAGGTTGAAACGCATCTGATATCCAAAGACACTTTTGGTACCTGTGCCCGTACGATCTGTCTTTACAACACCATTCGTATATACATGTCTGAGTAAATCTAAATATTGTTTCATCTGTAAAAAGTAATTATTAAATACCAAATATCAATACTATAATCGAACTGGACAGAACGAATAACACTATTTTATGTGTCTGATTCTCAATCGGGGAATATTTGAATACATCATGTCCGGCTCTAATTTAGTTTGTCCGTAATAAGCCGCCGGTGCATTCAACCTTTCAAGATAGTCAAAACTAAGGAAAATCCTTATAACGAGAAAGTCAAAACTTAAAATGGTAAGAGGGGTTACTGAAAAAAAATGTAATTTTGCAAAATATTATGGAGAATAAAAAAGTAGCTTTTTATACACTTGGATGTAAACTGAATTATTCGGAGACATCATCCATTGGTCGTTTATTTAAAGATGCGGGCTATGATACCACAGCGTTCAATAGCCGTGCAGACGTCTATGTAATCAATACATGTTCGGTAACGGATAATGCTGACAAGAAGTGTAGAAAAGTAGTGAAGGAAGCTTTAAAGCACTCTCCCAACGCCTATATTACGATTGTTGGCTGTTATGCGCAGCTAAAACCAAAAGAGATTGCAGAGATTCCCGGAGTGGACATGGTCTTAGGTGCAGCTGAAAAGTTTAATATTATTGAGCATATCAATGATTTGACGAAACAGGAAAAAACGATCGTTTATAATGGTCCAATCGATGAGACCAATCAATTTGTCTCGGCTTATTCGATTGGCGATCGTACGCGTACGTTCCTAAAAGTACAGGACGGCTGCGATTATTCATGTACATTTTGTACGATTCCTTTGGCACGTGGCGGAAGTCGCTCGGGCAAGATCGAAGATATTGTGCGTCAAGCAGAAGAAATTGCAGCTTCAGGCGTCAAAGAAATCGTTTTAACAGGTGTAAACATTGGCGATTTTGGCATTCGGGATGGTAAGCGCGAAGACCGGTTCTTGGATTTGGTACAAGCACTGGATGAAGTCGAAGGGATTGATAGAATCCGTATTTCCTCGATAGAACCCAATCTTCTTTCCAATGATATTATTGAGTTTGTGGCCCAATCAAAACGTTTTGTTCCACATTTCCATATGCCATTGCAGTCTGGAAGCAATAAAATTCTGGGTTTAATGCGCAGAAGGTACAAAAGAGAGCTTTACACAGAGCGCGTCGCTTTTATCAAGTCATTGATGCCTAATTGCTGTATCGGTGTTGACGTTATTGTCGGATTTCCGGGAGAAACACGTGAAGACTTTATCGATACATACAATTTCTTGAATGATTTGGATATTTCTTACCTGCATGTCTTTACCTATTCAGAAAGGGAGAATACGATTGCTGCTCAAATGGACGGTGCTGTACCGGGAGCTCAACGCAGCGACCGTAGCAAAATGTTGCACATCCTTTCGGAGAAGAAGCGCCGTGCGTTTTATGAGTCACAGCTTGGTGAGACTGGTGATGTTTTGTTTGAAGCAGACGAAAAAGATGGTTATATGCATGGTTTTTCTAAAAACTATGTCAAAGTACGGACCTTATACGATCCATTATTGGTGAATGAGGTTGTGCCGGTTAAATTTATTGAAGTAACGGATTCCTGTGAAGTGGAAGTAGAAGAAATTCCGGAGACACTGACACATTAACCTTTTTAAGATTTATAACATACAAAGGTTTAACATATAAAAAAGGCAATCTTATTAGAGAAGATTGCCTTTTTTCGTTAACGGGAATTCCATAATTTCCCTATTGATTGCAGCACACAGTTGTGTTCTTGATCAAATTGACTACAGTACTCCGACCGGAAGTGGATCGGTCGCCTAATGCGTACTGCTCTTTGCTGCATTTAACCAGATGACGGTACCCAAGATCAAAAGTACCCCGAGCCATTGTATCGTGGATACACTTTCATGAAGTATAAAAAACGACATACAGGTGGCTACGGGTAGCTCCGCCGAACTTAATATTCCGCCTAAGGAGAAGCCCGTTTTCGGTAGGCCATAGGCAAATAATAAAGGCGGGATGACCGTGCCAAATAGCGAGAGGATCAAGCCGAAATAGAGGAAGTTACCATCAAATTGACCATTCCATAAATAAGCAGGTGGAAACAAGGTGAAGACCAGTATACAGGCCCCCGTTACCATAATAGCGCTTTTTTGAATGGGGTGATAGTCATTGCCGACACGACCGTTGACGATCATGAAGACCGAATAGGCGGTCGCTGCTAAAAGACCAAATAAGACACCTGTTAGGTTGAGGTGTTGCAAGCCTTTTTCAAGAAGTCCAGTCGCTAATAATGTTGCAATGAGTACAATGCCGATACCAATCAGGTTGTTTTTTGAAGGTTTTACCTTGAAAAAGATAAATTCGATTACCACACCGATCCAGATATACTGCATGAGCAGTACGATGGCCAACGAAGCCGGGACGAGCTGTACACATTTGTAATAGAGAATGCTCACCAAACCGGTCGAAGTACCACTGATTAATATCTTGATCCATGAAGATTTCTTGCTTGAAGAGTGAAATGACTTTGCCGAAAAGAGTTTGATGATGATATAGATAAGCCAAAGGATAAGCATGCCAAACAATACCTGAATTCCCGTTACCTCTCCTAAATTCAACCCTTTACCATAGGCTTTTTTAACAAACGTTGATAGTATCCCAAAACTACTCGCACCTAAAAAGACAGCTAATGCACCTTTTAATTTTTCCATTCTCAAATAAATTAGGCGTCAAAGTTACGATTTCTGAACAATTCTTTTTCTTATCTGACGTTCTTATCAAGAAAAGCAATCTCCGGGGGCAAGCAAATTTATTGGATATCAACAGCAATTTAATTAAGTTTGTTATGCAAGTAAGTTTGTTAAGCAAGAACGTAAATCGAACCGCATGGGTGTCAGATCTTATTTTATCTTCTTTTTAGGTGCAGTTCTATTTTTGAGCAGTTGTTCAACGAAGAAAAAGGTACTTAGCTCCAAAACACATTCTTCCAATGGTTCGGTTTTGACAGATGCGAGCTCAGCGCGTGGAAAAACTTTTTCGGGATCCAAACTTGACAATTATGCAGACTTGCTCAATGTGAGTACCAAAAAACTAAATCCGCACCTTTATTCCTTTATTGACGATTGGATGGGGATACCGCATCGTATGGGTGGACAGACCAAATCGGGGGTAGATTGCTCGGGATTTGTTAATCTGCTCTATATTGAAGTATACAAAGGGAATTTGCCGCGGACTTCGCGTGACATGGAAGGAATAGTAAAGAGAAAAAAGGTCGATAAACTTGAAGAAGGAGATCTCGTGTTTTTTTCTTTCGGACGAAATGGAATAGATCATGTTGGTGTATACCTGCATAATAATAAGTTCGTTCATGTTTCGACACGGAAAGGTGTTATTATCTCTGATCTTACCGACAGTTGGTATGCGAAGACCTTTGTTGACGCGGGCTCTCCCAATATCTAAACGCGTGAATTTCATGTAGGTTTTATGTCATATCTTGATATAAACTTTTATACCCTGTATAAATCCTTATTTTTGTCAAAATTTTATAGAAATGACAATCAAGAGTAAGAAGATTTTTTTGGGCCTTTGTATTATTGTGCCGTTTTTGATGTATTGTGTTTATTACTATAGTAATATGATCAAAAATGCCCCTTTTCGTTTTGCCGATTTTGAATCCATTGAATTCAAATATGGCGAGCCGAACCACATGGTCAACGAATACAATTCAAAAACACGTATCTATAAATATTTAGACAAAAAAGATTCTCTAATTACCGATACTGTAAAATTTACAAAAGACGATTTATTATACCTGCATCGCAAAGCAATGGAGCTCGGCTTTTGGAACTTGGATACCGATATGACCGGTCCTGAATGGCAGCAGGATTCAACAAATTCTAAAGTCCCACGTTTTTATTTAGAGTTCAACTATAAAGATAAGTCCAAGCATATCACTTTGGATGCAGATTTTGCAGGCAACCCTCGGATGCACGATGCAGCAAAATCAATGATCGATGAAGTCAACCGCATGTTGGCAACTGCGCAAGCCAGATAGTTAAGAAATAGGCCCTAAGGGTAAAGAGAGAAATCAAGTCATTGGTTTCTCTTTTTTTGTGCCGAATATCCGTCTGTAAACAAAGGATGGAAGAAGGATTTAACCCGCCAACAACATATATGTTAGTAGGGATTTTATAGGGACTTAATAGGGACCTGATAGGGACCTCATTCGGATGAATACGTATAAAACACGGATAAGGTCCCTATAACGATACTGCCAAATATGGATTAATTAATACAGGAGTATTAAATGGCTTCCTTTGTTTTTTGATAAATTCTTTATATTCTCTTTATACTCCGTTAACCTGAATCGAATACTTTAGCGCCAAAACAAAATTTCATATGAAAGCATTTTTGGCACTAGCAATTTCCTGGGCATGCGTAAACGCTGTGCAGGCGCAAGATTTTGCAAAAGGAAAAGTTTATCTGGACGTAAACAAGAACGGAAAATTAGATAAAAACGAACAAGGTATTGCGTCTGTTTCTGTTAGTAACGGGCGTGAAGTGACAACGACTGATAAAGATGGTAATTACCAATTGCCCGTTGGAAATGACAACATCATTTTTGTGGTTAAACCAACAGGCTATGCTTTGCCCTTGGATGAAAATAACCACCCAAAATTCTATTATATCCATAAGGTAAACGGTAGTCCAGTTTCAAAATACCCTGCTGTTGCTGCTACAGGAAAAATCCCTGCTGCTGTAAATTTTGCAATGTATCAACAAGATGAGGATCCTAAGTTTTCAGCTTTTGTTTTTGGTGATCCACAGGCTTACACGGAGGAAGAACTGGCCTATTTCAAAAATGGTGTGATCAATGAAATTTCCGATAAGACAATTGCGAAATTCGGAATAAGCTTAGGCGACTTGGTGGGAGACGATCTTTCACTTCAGCCAAAATATAAATCGGTGATTTCCACGATGGGCTTGCCATGGTATAATGTCATGGGAAACCACGATATGAACTATGATGCTAAAGTGGATAGCCTCTCCGATGAATCGTTCGAGCGGACGTTTGGCCCCAATAATTATGCGTTCAACTATGGAAATACGCATTTTATCATTCTTGATAATATCATTTATCCGAATCCACGGACAGGTAAAGGTTATTTAGGCGGATTCCGTAAAGATCAGCTTGATTTTGTGGAAAATGACTTAAAAAACGTTGCTAAAGATAAATTGATTGTGTTGGCATTTCATATTCCTTTATACCATCAAAACTCGGATGTCTTTCGTAACGAAGATAGACAACGTCTGTTCGATATTTTGGCTCCATTTAAGCATACCTTGTCTTTATCCGCGCATACACACTTTCAGCGGCAATATTTTTATGGGCAAAACGAAGGATGGAAACAAGAAAAGCCACATCACGAGTATAATGTGGGTACGACCTCTGGCGACTGGTATTCAGGCGAGTTGAATGAAAAGGGAATTCCTGTTTCTACAATGCGGGACGGTACACCAAAAGGGTATGCCATCTTAAAAATCGAGGGCAACCAATACAGTTTTGATTATAAGGTTGTCGGTAAGCCAGCAACGTATCAGATCGATTTATATGGCGCATCGGTCGTTCCAGAAAAATACACAAAGAGATATCCGATATACGCTAATTTTTTCATTGGAAAGGAAGGTGACAAGGTAACGTATAGAATCAATCAGGGCGAATGGAAGGAAATGGATTTTGTCAATGAAAACGATCCGGCATTCCTAAATTCTCTTGCTAAATACGATACAGCAACTGAATTAAAGAATACGCGTAGACCTTCGAACCCCGAAAAATCCAGTCATCTGTGGACAGCTAATTTGCCCAAACTTAAAGCTGGTAAATATCAGATTGAGGTTCAGGCGATTGATCTTTTCAATAGAGTACACCTGGCAACAAAGACTATTGAGGTGAGATAAATAACCATTTGTAGAGTTGTTTTAAGTTTAAAGATAGCTTAAGATGCACTTAACATAACGATCCTATATTTGTGTAGAGTAATTTTTGATTCATAAAGAGTTAGGGTTAATGTGTAGATCTGTTGTGAAACACGTCTGAAAATTTAGTTTGTTTTTAAAGTGAAGGTAATCTCCCCAGATTACCTTTCACTGTTTTATACCTTTTAGGCTATCTTACGATACCAGCATTTAACTGCTTCTCGGCTGGCCTGTTCTTACAGTTCATTTGATTTATGCAGACAAGGTTTTGCCTGGTAATTCGTTTGGTATGAACCTTAGCAATATATGAACACATAGTTCGGCTGAACACTTGGTTCGACAGCGATATTTTCTTCTGAAAGTGTCTGACGTTATTGGCCAGAAAGAACATTCCGTTCGCTTTTATTGTTGTTGGTCTGCGAAGTCATGAAGGCTTTTATGCCGGATAGCACGCCGAAAATCATCCGATGCCGGATTTTCAAAGATCTCCAGGTCGAAGTATTTTGTGGCGGCAAATAGGTGGTCGAATACATCCGAAACAATTCCTTCGTAATATTCCCAGCGGATATCGTTTACAAAGAAATAAAGTTCGACTGGAACACCGTGTTCGGTTGAAGCAAGCTGACGCACCATCAGGGGCATGGTCTTGTGGATATTGGGGTTTTGACGTAAATAGGTGAGTGTGTAAGCTCTGAACATCCCTAGATTTGTCATTTTGCGACCATTTATGGGGCTTGACTGATCTATTTGCTGTTGGGTGTTGAATTGGTCAATTGTCCTGGCGCGCTCTTCGATATACGGCCGCAGGATCTGTATATTTTTGAGTTTTTCAATTTCTTCATTTTCTAAAAATCGAATCGTGGAAATTTTGATATTTATGGCCCGCTTTAAGCGCCTACCGCCCGACTGCTGCATGCCCCTGTAATTTTTGAACGAATCCGACAATAGCGTATGTGTTGGTATCGTCGTAATGGTCTTATCAAAGTTCTGTACTTTTACATTATTGAGGTTAATCTCTTTGACCGTTCCATCGGCGCCATATTTGGGCATCTCTATCCAATCTCCGACACGGATGGAGTCATTGGCCGAAACTTGTATACTGGCAACAAATCCTAGTATAGTGTCTTTGAATACCAACATCAGAATTGCGGATGCGGCACCCAAGGATAATAAGAAAGACCAGGGAGATTTTCCTGTCAATATTGAAAAGCAGATCGTTCCGCCGATAAATAATAAGATAATCTGACAGACCTGTAAATAACTCTCCAGAGGTTTGTCTGCAAAAGATTTCTTCATGCGCAGCATATCCCGCAAACTTTTCAGGAGCGAATGAATAATCAATAAACTGACGACAGTCGTGGCTATGTCAAGTATTTTATTGCTGTTTTCTTTCCAGGTTGGAAAACCCATGAAGATAATGGGCATGATATATTGTGCCACTAATATCGGAACAAAATGAGCAACAAGTTTCAGTGTTTTATTACGGATCAACAGATCATCAAAGCGGTTTGTACTACGTCTGATGGCTTTGATTGTTAACAGGAGTAATGTTCTTTTGGTGAAATAGTCAATGATGATCAAAAACAAGACAACCAGTAAGAGTAAAAGGATCGAGTTAACAAAATGACTCCCCTGATTATCAAGGCCAAATTGTTTAATCCATTGAAATGTCCAATTATAGATGTGGGATTGAGAATCTTTGAATAATTCCGTTGCTGTGCTTTGCATGTTACAAATATACAAAAAGCCGCAATTAGCGGCTTTTTGTTATTTTGAATTGAGCGGTTCACGCTCGTGTTTATGTCTAAAGAAGACTGCAAAAAGGACTGCTATAACCAAGGTGTAGATGGCAAAAGCTAGCCAGATGTCATGCCAGTCTTTCAGCATGAGGTTACCACTTAACATGCCGTCAGGTAAGATTGAGATACTCTTTTCCTGCAGAAAATGTAAAAAATGGGTGTTGTCGATTGTTGTATCTAAATATTGTGCGAGATCTTTGCTGTTTTGAAAACTTTTGGTAAAGTAGTGGTCAATGATCCAACCCGATGCAAAACTGCCTACAACGGCACCGAAACCGTTTGTCATCATCATAAATAAGCCTTGTGCCGAGCTGCGTATGCGTGATGTTGTGGAGGTTTCAACAAATAAAGAACCTGAGATATTAAAGAAGTCAAATGCCATACCATAGACGATACAGGATAATACAATCATCCAAAGTCCGCCTGCAGGGTCACCAAATGAGAATAATCCAAAACGTAATACCCAGGCAAACATCGAAATCAGCATGACCTTTTTTATACCGAATCTTTTGAGGAAAAATGGAATAGCAAGAATAAAAAGTGTCTCGGATATCTGCGAAATGGACATAATGATGGTCGAATATTTCACAACGAAAGATTCTGCAAATTTAGGGTAGAATTTAAATTCATCCAAAAACACATCACCGTAGGCATTGGTCAATTGGAGTGCGGCACCTAAGAACATGGAAAAAATAAAGAACAAAGCCATTTTATAATTTCCAAAAAGTTTAAATGCTTCCAAGCCTAATAGTTGTGTCCAGGAAGCATCTTCCTGTTGTAACTTCTTCGGTGGACATTTAGGTAATGTAAAAGCATAGAGACTTAAAGCCAAAGCTGCGGTTCCGGCGATATAAAATTGATAAGCTGTGGCCTTGTTGCCTGTTAAATTGGTGATCCACATGGCGACGATAAAACCTATGGTTCCGAAAACCCGGATGGGGGGGAATGCCTTGACCAAATCGTAGTTATTTTCATTTAATGCCGTATATGCAATGGAGTTGGATAGGGCCAAAGTCGGCATATAAAAACACATTGCCGCAAGCATCGCATAAAAAAAGGTGTTTGGATCATTTACCTGAGGTAAATAGAATAAAACACCCGCATAACATAAGTGAAGAATAAAATATAATCTTTCGGCATTTATCCAACGATCGGCGATAATTCCCATCAAGGTAGGCATAAATAAAGAAGCGATCCCCATGGTTGCAAAAATAGCTCCAAATTGTGTACCATCCCATTGTTTTGTGCCAAACCAATAGTTTGCTATTGTAATCAACCATGCTCCCCAGACAAAAAACTGAAAGAAGCTCATAATGGTCAATCTTAATTTAATAGACATAAATCGATGTTATTTAAAATTTTTGTTTCGCTTTAATGAAAGGAGTTATTTTCTTTTGGAAATCTCATCCCTAATCAATGCAGCCTGCTCGTAGTTTTCTTCGGTCAATGCCTGATTAAGTGCTTGCTCCAGTTGCTCATCTGTCAACGTGGAGAAAGGATTTTGTGGGGATTTTGAAGGTGTTTTTTCTTCGATCTCAACAACACTTGGATCCTGAACTTTGTTGGATTTGTCTAGGTTTTCCAAAAATGCAAACTCATGTCCCTCAATGATAATTCCAGCAGAGGACATAATAAATTCGTAGGCATAGATCGGAGCTTCAAACCGTACAGCCAGTGCAACGGCATCGGATGTGCGGGCATCAATCTCGACAATCTTGTTGCCGTCGGAACAGATAATTTTAGCATAAAATATCCCTTCAATCAAATTATAGATCAGTACTTCAATGAGTTTAATACCAAAAGAATCTGCAAAAGATTGAAATAGGTCGTGTGTCAGCGGACGACTAGGAATCATTTTCTCTATCCGAATAGCAATAGCTTGAGCCTCGTGGCTGCCGATAATGATGGGCAATCTTCTGTTGCCCTCCACTTCTCCCAATACAAGAGCATAAGCCCCAGATTGCGTTTGACTATAGGATAAACCAACGATATCTAATCTGATTTTCTTCATTTTAATTCCAAAGCGGTCTACAAACTTAGATAAATTTGCTTTTATATGCAATTATAACAAATAAAAACTCCCCATTCATTTTGGATAAATGGGGAGAATATATCGGAAGAAAGCTTTAAATACCTTTGTAAGCCTTCAATGCCTGCGTTAATTTCGGAACGACGTCGAAAGCATCGCCTACAATTCCATAATCGGCCACTTTGAAAAAGGGCGCTTCTGGATCTTTGTTGATGACAACGATTGTTTTAGAAGAGCTTACTCCGGCCAAATGCTGTATTGCTCCGGAGATACCGATAGCAATGTAGAGATTGGGGCTAACAACAATACCTGTTTGGCCTACGTGCTCCGAATGCGGGCGCCAGCCTGCATCAGATACGGGTTTTGAACATGCTGTAGCTGCACCAAGGACGTCTGCAAGTTCTTCCACCATACCCCAGTTTTCAGGGCCTTTTAAACCACGCCCAGCGGAGACGACGATTTCAGCTTCCGGCAGGGAAACTTTGTCTGTTGCTCGGACAATCTCTTTGACCATCGTTGTAAAATCTGTTTGGTCAATATTGGGAGCAAAAGTTTCGACAGTTGCGCTACCACCGGTCTCTTTTGTTTCATATGCATTCGGGCTTAGTGCGATGACCTTTATATCCGAGGATAGTTCGAGCGTAGCGAACGCTTTATTGGAGAACGCTGTTTTTTTGACAGTCAGTTTGTCGCCATTGATTTTCGGCAATTCGAGCGCGCCATCGGCCAGACCAGCCTCTAATTTGGCTGCAATACGTGGAGCGAGTCCTTTGCCCGAGAAAGAGTTGGACAGCACAAGTATTTTTGAGCCGGTACTCTTTACGGCTTCAGCAATGATGCTTGCATACGCTTGGTTTACAAAAGAAGCGAGTCGCTCATTGTCGACATTTAATACTTTGGAAGCACCGTACTTGCCCAAGCCAGCAAGTTCGTCTCCAGCGACATTTCCAATTGAAATCGCAACAAGATCAGTCTGTATGTTATCGGCGATGGATTTTGCATAAGAAACAACTTCAAAAGCAGATTTTTTGAATTTTCCATCGGTATTTTCTACGTATACGAGTATAGACATGGTGTTTTAGCGTTTAAAGATTAAATAACTTTAGCTTCGTCGTGAAGAAGAGAAACTAATTTTTCTACCTCGGCAGCGTCAACAAGTTTGACCGTACCGCGCGGAGCAGGTGTCTCATAGCTGACAATGTGTTCAAGAACGTCTATAGTGGAAGGTTCCAGCACATCCAATGGTTTGGTCCGCGCACTCATAATACCACGCATATTAGGTATTTTTGGCTCGGCAACACCTTCTGCTGTACCAATGACGATGGGCAGCTTTGCTGTCAATACTTCTTTTCCGCCTTCAATCTCGCGCTCAACTGTGACTGCGTCGCCCGCAATATCAACTTTTTTGGCAATGGAAACAGAAGGGATATGCAGCAGTTCTCCTACGATTGCCCCCACTTGAGCACCGTTATAGTCGATGGATTCGCGGCCAGTTAAAATTAAGTCAAATGCATTGTCTTTGGCATACTTTGCTATCTGATTAGCAACAAACCAAGCATCGCGTGGAGCGGCGTTAATCCGTACAGCATTGTCTGCGCCAATTGCCAATGCTTTTCGAATGGTTGCATCTGTAGATGCATCGCCCACATTGATGACAGTTACGGTTCCTTTTCCACCTTCAGCCAACTCAACTGCTTTGGATAAAGCAATTTCATCATAAGGGTTTATAATGAATTGTACACCAGCTGTGTTAAATGCAGTGTTGTCATTTGTAAAAGTGATTTTGGATGTAGTGTCAGGGACATTACTTATACAAACTAATATTTTCATATACGATTGGTTTTACTCAAACTTACCATATTTTCTTTCAATTAAAAAGCGCTAAGGCGTTTTAAATGCTGTTAAAGAGTCGTCTTGTGATTTTGATGAATTTTTAATTTTACCAGTTGTTTTCGTGTATTTTTTTTGATATGATATGATATTTAGGTGTTTTGTTGTCTTTTTTGTATTTTTTTATTTTAAATAGCCGATTCTTTATAATGGATTTATTGCGTCAGTAAATTGTCATTTTATATGCTAGCATAGTAATTTTAGAAAGCATCGCAGCTCATTCGGGGTTCCTGTTTATAAAAAGCTTTCGTGTGATATGGAGAGATGCGGAATTGTTTGAGGGGGATACACAATTAAATTGCATATAAAATGCAATTTGTCTAAGTTTGAAATAAAAAAGATATGTCGACACGATTGGATCAACTGAATGAATTTTTGAAAGAGAGCCCCGAAGATCCTTTTTTAAAATATGCAATTGCAGCTGAATATCTCAAGCAGGAAGATGAACAAGAGGCTTTGTTGAGATTTGAGAATTTAGTACATACAAATCCAGATTATGTAGGAACTTACTATCATTTGGGCAAATTGTACGAAAAATTAAATAAACAGGCGTCCGCGATTGATACCTATAGATCCGGAATTGAGATCGCTCGGAAGACACGTAATTTCCATGCTTTGGGCGAGTTACAAGGTGCATTATCATTCTTGACAGACGACGATGAAGATGATTTTTAATCTTTTCTAAATTTTTGGTATTTAATTTGTTATGAATTTATTGGTGTAACTGTTAGATGCTGATTTTTTTGAATTTGGAATGAGATGAAAAGGTTTATTTGGATTGTGGGTTTGTTGTTGACAATTGGAATGGTGGGATGTGATAATCCCAAACAAAGTGTTGCGGTCTATAAAGATAATTTACAGGACCTAAAAGGTAGGGATAAGGCGGAAGTAGTGATTGGTGAATACAAAGGCGTCATGCCTTGTGCGGATTGTGATGGTATAGAAACACTTATTTCATTGCATGCTGACAATACCTACCAATATTCATCTAAATACCTTAATAAAAGTGATGATGTGTTTATGCGTGAAGGAAAATGGAAATTGGATGGTAACATTATTACACTGGACGGCGTTGACTATAAGTTCAAATTAGGAAATCGGATACTCAGTCAACTGGATCTCTCTGGAAATGACATAACGGGCGATATTTCCAAATATTATGTTTTGACAAAAAATTGATATGTAGCCTAAGGGATATATTAAAACATAAAAAGCCGAAAATATACTTTCGGCTTTTTATGTTTTTGGATGTATAGCTGTTTTTCGGCTATTGAATAAGTTCTTTCTTGCTGCAAGCCTGATAATTTATTTTTCACTTGCGGGGCATGCTTGACGCTTTACCTATAAATGCTATTTGTTCTTTGTACAAAGTTCTTTCAAGGTTGCTACCACAAAATCGACTTCTTCCTTTGTATTATGCTTGCAGAATGAAAAACGAACCGAAGGACGCTCCGAGCTTGATTTGATTGCACCCAATACATGCGATCCGATGTCTGTTCCTGAGCTGCAGGCACTGCCACCAGAACAAGAGATTCCTGCAATATCCAGGTTGAATAAAAGCATGTCAGCAAGGTCACTACATGGGAAAGAAACATTCAGTACGGTATACAGTGATTTTTCTGGTTCAATAACACCATTAAAATCAATTTCGGGGATTGCTTTCTGCAACTCGTCGATCATATAAGATTTGAGTCCTTGAATATAAGCGTGGTGTTCTTCCATGTGCTCATAGGCAAGTTCTAAAGCTTTGGCAAGCCCCGCGATTCCATAGACATTTTCTGTTCCACCACGCATGTTGCGCTCTTGTGCTCCACCATAGATTAACGGTTTAATCTTGTTATTCGCATTGATGTAAAGAAAACCCACCCCTTTTGGGCCATGGAATTTATGGGCAGCCCCTGTTATAAAATCTATTTTAAGGTTACCAAGGTCATGTGGATAATGCCCCATGGTCTGTACCGTGTCCGAATGGAATATCGCATTATACTTTTGGCATAACTCGGAGATACGTTGAATATCGTTGAGATTTCCGATCTCATTATTGGCATGCATAATGGAAACAAACGTACGCGGATTGGTACTTAAAAGTTCTTCCAGCTGGGTGAGATTTAAATTACCTTTTTCGCCAACTTCCAATAAGTCGAGGTGCACCTTACCGGCTTTTTCAAGTTCTTCTAAGGTATGTAATACGGCATGGTGCTCAATAGGTGAGGTGATGGCATGGGTTATCCCAAAGTCGGCGATTGACCTAACGATGGCCATATTGTCGGCCTCGGTTCCACCCGATGTGAAGAATATCTCTGCTGGAGATACATGAAGTAGATTGGCAATCGTTTTACGGGCTTTTTCTACAATTGTTTTTACTTGTCGTCCGTGACTATGGATAGAAGATGGATTTCCAAAGTTATTGTTCATCACATCAACCATTACTTTTATTACTTCAGGATCTAAGGCTGTAGTCGCTGCATTATCAAAATATACTTGCATGCTGCAAAATTACAAATCTCCAAAGTAAATTAAAGGTATTAAATGACTTATTTTTATCATTTTATTTTCCTAATTATAGCTGATAGGTGTTGGCGTGCCGGGGGCTCATCAGAATTAGGTTCTTTTTGCCAGGGATAGTATAGGATTAGAAAATTTACGTTCTGATATAGAAAAATGGGGCTGTCTCCTTTTTTGGTATAAAGCAAATGTAGGAGATATTGTATATTTTATAGATTTGCGTTGTAGTGAAAAAATGAAGAGTCAAAGGCTGTCTTAGTAGCTTTTTTAGCATACTGTTTTTGAGAAATGACCTTCCTTTTTTTCGCTTCCTAAGGCAGAACAGAATGTAAAGCGGAATTGCAGTCCAGCTTGAATATCTAGGAGGACAAGTCCAAGGGAAGTTTCACTATAAATTTTACATTTTCAACCAAAAATTATTATGAACACACTCTAGCAGGTTGTTGTTATTGATTGATGTTGGGAGTAAGGAACTGGTCGTTTGTTTTGGACATATTTTTTCTAACTTAGATAAAAAGCTGTGCCATTACGGTAATCTTCGATACGGATAAAGGTCTGTTAAAGTTGCAGGGATGTGTACATGCCCATACGTCTGCAGAAAGTCCTCTTCGTTTTGTTATGGAGGCCACGGGCGTTTACCACGAGAAGTTTGCTTATTTTTTGGAATCCAAGAGATATAAGATTATTATTATCTTGTCTAATAAGATCAGTAATTACTTTCGTACACCGTAGGTTAAGGCAGTAACAGACACAAGCTGTTCGGAAGCTATCGCCCTATTCGGCCCAAAACGTCGGCTTGAGTTGTGGCACAGCCCAGATCCTAACTAAAAAAGGTTGAACCAGCTGACCCGTGAATGAGATCAGCTGATTCGGGAACGTACTGCTGTCAAGAACCATCTCCATGCAGAACAAACGGAGGCCTAATCCATTAAAAACTCCGTAGGAAGAATAAAAGAACGAGTATTGAGCATAGAAGATATTTACACTGGTGGCACCAAGATAGAAGCCATTGCTAATAAATACATACACAAGTCATTGGGTTACAATGGTGTGATGAAGCACTTCGAGGGGTTACATAAGCTGGTAAAAAAAGCTGTCACTATGGACTGGCTGGAAAAAGACACGTTTGCTAAATTCAAACTCCGTTTTAACAAGACCTAAAGAGGGTATCTCACAAAGGAGGGATTTAATTTACTTGCCCATAAGATGGTTTCCATCGAACGCCTACAATCGGTACTGGATATACTCCATTTTAGCAGTTATACAAGACTGACAAATATAGAACATGGGAAACCTCACGAGAGGCAACATTTTGAAAGGAATAGACGGTGGGGATTGGTTGGTAACCAATAGGAAGAAAATGGAAACGGTCGTCATTGCTCCGCTATTATCCCAGGCATCCGAACTCATAGAGAAGTATCATGACCACCCGAAACCATGCAACAGTAACATGCTGTTCCCTTTCATTTCTAACCAATGCATAATGCGTAGAAACCGAGCCTTTTCAGTCCATAAACTATATAAGTCTCAACTCTTTTATTCTAAAACTACGTTAATTAAGAGAAAAATGAAATTACTTTTTTCTTTTACAGTGAAATAGTTTATATTTATAGCGATAAATTACTTAATTATGAATATAATTATAAAATCACTTATTTTATTTACCGCCTTAATTTTATTTTTCTCCTGTTCAAAAGAATTAAACAAAAACGAAGTAGACAATCAAAAACTGTCAATAGATGTAAAAGAGTCAGCGAATTCATCAAAGCATCATTCGGATAAAGAAAGAGATCTATTCATTACAAATAGAATAAAATCCATACAAGAAGACCTTGATATCACAACTTCACAAATCATAACTGCAGAAACGCCTGCCTGCTCAGAAGTTTCTGATAATATCTCGTACGAAGTTATCCCTGTAATTTCAGATAATTCTACAAAGGGATATCTTTATATTTTTGAAAAAGACAAAAACTATGAATCTTTTTACCAAGAAATAAAATATAACAATGATGGAGTTGCACAAGGATTCGTAATATGGTCAGAAAAAAGCCAATACGTATACAGTACAAATGAATCTATGTACAAACCAAAAGATCCTTCAATGGATTATTCGGCATCCAATAATAAAGCTAAAGAGGAGGATTATTTAACTTGCGTTGCTAGAGTATTCCAACAAGCAAAGGCTGCGTGTGAAGCAGACCCTAAATGTAATTTGCTTTGTTATATAACGGGGCCAACATGTGAAGGATGTATGTTGGCAGCCGCAGCCGCAGCGTGCAAAATTTACAAGTAGAAAATATAAATCATTATAGATAAATATCATGGAAATATTATTTTTAATCGGTGGTATACTAATTCTCTTTACCTATCTACTTACAATATATAGGATAAGTAAATCTTCAGAAAGGATTCAACTTTGGAAATTATTATTGATAGTCTTTATCCCTTTTTGGGGATGCTTAGTCTATCTTCTGTCCAGTAATAATTTAAAACGTATTTAAAGAGAAATTCTCTTTTAAACAAAAGTTAAATAAGGTGAGGATCATTTACCACAAGAATGGGGAGTGTAACACCTGTGTCATTGGATAATTAACCAAAATCTAAAAGCCTCTATCAAGTTTGAGCCTATCCCAAAATTTAATGTAAAGTTGGGATATGGTCAAACCCCAGTTATACATTGGCATCGTCCATTTTTTTGCGATATCCTTTATGATCAGATACATCAATTTCATTATTGCCTGTTCGGAGTTGAAGGCTCCTTTAGACTTAATGATTTTTCGTATCTGACGGTGCATTTCCTCGATCGGATTTGATGTGTATGTAGTCTTTCGAACCTGTTCCTCGTACTCAAAGAATTTACTTGCCTATTTCCCTCGAAAGACAGCCGATTTTTATATCCCATTTCTTCATTCACGGCTTTATAGACCGGATTTGATATCCTCCATTACAGGCTTTTAATCTTTCTCATTTACATAGTCGCGCTTTAAAAAGCCAGATTTTGCTTCTGATTTGATTTATTATGCAGATATTGTTTCTATTTTTTGAAAGATCATTAAAAAGAAAGTTTTCCAATTATTCATCATCCTTTTGAAGTTGAAAGCAAGGGTAGCTAGTATAATATTTATATTATCGCCAAATATGCCCCTGTAAAAGTTGTGACCCAAGCGATGATCTGCTTTGAGATGTCCAATGACAAGTTCTATGGATGCCTTTTTAGGATGCGCTTTCTTGAATCTTTTTGGGATTTAAATTTTGGTGGTTCCTATGGTTGATTTCCCTCGATACACTCTGTCTCCAGTGGCTGTTTTGGAAGATTACAATTTGCCAGTAAGGAATTATACTTGTTTAATGCGGATTTTAAGGTATGTCCGTCATATTCATTTCGAAAGCCCATTGATCCGACGATCACTCCGCTTATATTATAAATGATCGAAGCCTTATTTCCAAACTTATACTTCTTATGTTCTTTCCCTTCAGAAATACACTGTACTTCAGGCTCGTGCAGTGAATAGATTTTCTCCTTGCTATATCTGCTTTGTTGTAGCACCCGGTTGAAGAGAGCCAGTTCTGAAGCGTACATTCGCTCTGCCGGTTTACGTTCCAATTCCCGAACTAGCCTACCGGCAATGGTCTTTACCTTTTATCTGCTTTAATTGCCTTCTTTTTGTTTCTGGGATGATTGCGGAAGCGCTGGTCAACCCCCAGCTTTTTTAATGTAGGTGTGCAACTTTGGCGCACGACAATACCTTCTCTGTCGGTTATCCGGCTACATTTTTTTGCATCGGTAGGAAAAGTGATGATTTTCTCCTGTAATGTTCTATCCAAATTCACGTGCGGATTATCCGAGTCATTAGGTTGCTCCCCGAAAACTAGACATACATTTAAGGTATGAAATAAATAGATTAAATTAGCAAAATGTGGCTTGCGGAACCCCCACCGCTATTTGCTCTGTGCTGTTCTCGCTTTGCCTGTTTACATCTAATGGCTGATGTGGCATTACAAGGCTTTCCTTTCTTTCACAAACCAATCAAACTGTCAACGATTGTTTTCTTGTATGTGCTGAAACCCTTATATTTACACTAATCACCGAGCAAACTATAAGTGAGCAAAAATTGAGGGGTTCTTTAAAAGGTTAGCCAATGATTTGACTGTTAGGTGTTTGCGGAGGTTAAGAATCTTCCTGCTACGATCAGTATCACAATTCCTCCCAATGCCAGTGCCAAACCTAAGTAGGCCGCAATATCGCCCGTTTTGGTGTAAAAAGTAATTTCTTCATTTAAGTTAATTTCCTGGTTTAGGGCTGCAGGCTGCCACCATTTAGTCTGTTGTACAATATCGCCACGTTGATTGATAAAGCCTGAAATCCCTGTATTTGCCGATCGAGCAACCCAGCGCCTGTTTTCAATCGCACGCAGTTTGGCATACTGTAAATGCTGGTCTTTACCCGAAGTATTGCCCCACCAGCCATCGTTGGTGATAATGGCAATAAACTGAGCGCCTTTTTTGACATATTGGGAAACATAATTGCCCCAAATGGATTCATAACAGATTACGGGTGCGGCACCAATACCGCTTTGGGCATAGAATACCGAAGGTTCAGCCTGTTTTCCGTAGCCACCTGTCGTACCGCCGAATGCCTTGAATAGTGGTTTCAGGAAATTCATCGCTGCGCCAAAAGGCATTTGCTCTACGCCCGGCACGAGTTTAGACTTATGGTAAAACTGAAGTTTGGAGGAATAATCGATCAATGTCGCAGCGTTGAAATTATCCTGGTATACATTAGGAGCTATTTCACGCGCAGTAGGTGTTTTTGCATAGTTGTACAACTGATAGCTTTCAATACCTGAAAGTACATTGCCATTTTTATATTGATCTAAAAATTTTAAAATGCGCTGGTAAGAATAGGTTTCCCTAAAGTTTTCCTCGTCAAAATCGCCGTTCTGTGAAAGTGCAGTTTCAGGCCAGATGAAAAACTCCGTATTGGGTTTGGCGACTGAATTTGATAAGGCGAATAAGATGTTTAATTGTTCCTCGGGACTTAAATTGAATTTAATATAAGGGTCAATATTCGGTTGAACAACAACAATCTGTGCAGGATTCTGATGTTCTTCGTAGTTGAAGTAACGTATCAGCGAGTAAGTGCTGGGAACCAGTAATATAGTCGCTAAAGAGGCAATCGGGACAATCTTACGTTTGATCGGATAAAGTCCTTTTCCATTGAGGTAAAGTGTAAATACCAAGATATTGACCAGCCAGATCCATATTGTTCCGCCATAGATCCCTGTGATGTCGTACCATTGGATCAATTGGTGGAAACTTGCGAAACCATTGCCTAAAGTCATCCAAGGGAAGGCTAAATCCCAGGATTCGTGTAGAAATTCATAGCTTATCCAAAATCCCATTAATCCGAAAAGGGATAACAGGATGTTCGTTTTGCGTCGTAATTGCCCATATAACCTGAAAGCTAGTGCCATTAAAGCGGCGCCAAGACAAAAAGGTATCAGACTGATGACAACAGCGGCAAAGGGCGGCATAACTGCCGAGATGGAGTTGTATACCCAGTAAATGGAAGCCGTGTTCCAAACAACAGCCGTGAGTCCCGCTGTAAGAAATACTTTACGGCCTTTTCTTTTGAATGTTTCACTGCGGATAATGTTTTCTACAGCAATCAGCAAAGGAACAAAACCAATAAATAATAAGGGACTGGAATAGGGGATTGGAGGCCAGCCCAACCACAATAAAAAGGCACTTAAAAGTGCCAGTAAATAGTTATTTTTCACTCTATATTTTCTCCCATTTATGATTATAAACTGGATAAAACTTCTCTCTTTTTACTCTCGTATTCCTCTTGGGTAATCAATTGTTTGTCGAAGAGCGTTTTTAATTTTTTGAGCTTTAAGGTAATTTCATCATCTTCCTCTTCTTTAACGGGTGGAGCGGGCGGGATGTTTGATACCGTTGGCGCTGGCGGAGTTACTGGTGCCGATACAACAGGTTGAGGTGCCGCCGGAGCTGTAACTGCTGGCTGAACCGGTGTATTATTTTCTGGCCGTTCGATAATCACTTCCTTTGCAACTGTTGGAGCAATGACTATTTTTTCTTTTTCGGCAGCCAATTCCGCTTTTTTATAGTTTTCAAGGGCGGCTTTAATATATTGATACAATTTCCTAGCCTGAACTTTAGGGATATAGTCTATGCTTAAGTTCTCGCCAGTAAATGGTATAACCGTAACTTTTGAACCGAATATTTCTTCCTTAAAGGCAATATCCTTGATATCTTGCCAACCGAAGATTTCAAAATCAGTAGCCAGACCCAGTTTAGTAAATTCGCACATAAATATGCGCTTATTACTGATGGTGATACTATCTGGTAAAATAGTAACTGCAGGTTTCTTTTGAACTGCAATATAATCTATTTTTTCCCCTGGAGTAAGCATATCTTGGACTTTAGTAACCAATTTTTCAATGATTTTTATGTCCTGCCCGTCCTGTGCAAATTGTTCCATGTTCATGTCAAATACTTTTTAATACATAAAGATTGTCAAAATTTATTCCAATCCCGCTACACAAAATACAAATTCTCCTTTAATCGGATTGTTTTCAAAGTGTAATTTTAAATCAGTTAATGTTCCGCGAACATTTTCTTCATAGAGTTTGCTCAATTCCCGTGATATCGAGGCTTGTCTTTCTGCTCCAAAAACGGTGATAAATTCTTCGATGGTTTTGAGAATACGATGTGGCGACTCGTAGAAGATCATCGTTCTTTTTTCCTCTGCCAAAGCTTTTAAGCGCGTTTGCCTTCCTTTTTTGACGGGTAGAAAACCTTCAAAGCAAAAACGGTCGTTGGGAAGGCCCGAATTGACAAGCGCTGGCACGAAAGCTGTTGCGCCTGGTAAGCACTGCACTTCAAGCCCTTCTTTGATGGCTTCACGCACCAGCAAAAATCCAGGATCTGAGATCGCCGGTGTCCCTGCGTCTGAAATCAATGCAATGTTTTGCCCTTCTTTCAAGAATTTAATGATTTCAGATACCGCTTTATGTTCATTGTGCTGATGATGCGCAAATACTTTTTTGTCGATTCCAAAATGCTTCAAAAGCGGAGCGCTGGTCCTTGTATCCTCTGCTAAGATGAGGTCCACTTCTTTCAGGACATTGATCGCACGGAACGTCATGTCCTCCAGATTGCCAATAGGTGTCGGAACTAAATATAACATGGTCAAAGTTAAGTTTTTTTTACTATATAATATGCGCTAAAACATTCTGTGCTTTTTGGAGTTTTATTTTAAAGATAATGGTAAACTCCATCACTTTATTTTAAATAAATTATGCAATACATTGAAAAAATACAGGCACATCTAGGCGCAGAAGCGAGTTATTTGTTAGAATTTGATCAACCCGCAGTTTCCAAAACAATGCTTCATCTTCCACAAGCAGCATTTATTGACCAAGTATATAGTTCGAGTGACCGTAGCCCGCAGGTCTTGCGGAGTTTGGGGCAACTTTTTGGAACGGGTCGGTTAGCCAATACCGGGTATCTTTCGATATTGCCCGTAGATCAGGGAATCGAACACAGTGCAGGAGCTTCTTTTGCGCCAAATCCTCAGTATTTTGATCCGGAAAATATTGTCAAGCTAGCTTTGGAAGGAAACTGCAATGCCGTGGCATCTACCTTTGGTGTCTTAGGAGCCGTTGCCCGAAAGTATGCACACAAGATTCCGTTTCTGGTTAAAATCAATCATAATGAACTATTGACCTATCCCAATCGAGCCGACCAAATCTTGTACGGAACAATTCGCGAAGCCTGGAATATGGGGGCAGTTGCGGTAGGGGCGACCATCTATTTTGGATCTGAGGAATCAGACCGTCAGATTATCGAAGTGGCAAAAGCATTTGAAGAAGCACATTCTTTGGGGATGGCGACGGTATTATGGTGTTATCTGCGTAACTCGGCGTTTAAAGTAGGTGATAAAGATTATCATTTAGCAGCGGATCTTACCGGACAGGCCAATCATTTGGGCGTAACGATCAAAGCGGATATTATTAAGCAAAAACTACCCGAATTAAACGGAGGCTTTAAAGCATTGAATATGGATAAAAGTAGTTATGGAAAGTTGGATGAACGTATGTATACGCAACTTTCTTCCGATCATCCTATTGATTTATGCCGCTATCAGGTGCTTAATTGCTTTGCCGGTCGGGCTGGCTTGATCAATTCTGGTGGAGCTTCGGGACAGAATGATATCCAGGAAGCTGTAAAAACTGCGGTTATCAACAAGCGTGCAGGTGGCACAGGGTTGATATCTGGCCGTAAGGCTTTCCAAAAGCCAATGAATGAAGGTGTCGCATTATTACATGCCATTCAGGATGTTTATTTATGCGATGAGGTAAGCATTGTTTAGCAAATGCGCATCACATGAGTTCATCAGGTTGAATCTCACGACAAGGGTTGTATTATACATCGAATTATAGAGTGTATCGATTAGGCGTCTAATGGATACCCTCTTTCTATGGATTATGGGGTGTAAATACCGATTCCATGGGACGATCGGTATTCCATGGGCTGATGTTTGTTTTCCGGTACTTTGCGATAGAAATAGAGAGCCTTAAAGTAGTCAAAAAGCCTTTTGGATGGTGGTTTAGGAATAAAATTGCTTGTAAATAAAGGCAAATTTATCTAAGTTTGTTCACTATTTTAAATAACACATTTATATTATGTTGCAATTGAATTATATCCGTGAGAACAGGGATACGGTAATCGAAAGATTGGCTGTCAAGCATTTCAAGGAAATTGGATTGGTCGACGAAATCATCAGTTTAGATGAAGAGCGTCGTAAGATCCAATCGGAATCTGACGCACTTTCGGCAGAGGCTAATGCGGCAGCAAAACAGATTGGAGATCTGATGCGCCAAGGAAAAAAAGAAGAAGCTGAAACCGTTAAATCCAAATCCTCGGGATATAAGGAGCAAGTGAAGCAACTTTTGGATCAATTGGGTACAATTGAAGCAGAATTGAATGAGAAGATCGTGCAATTACCTAATTTACCGCATCAATCCGTTCCAGCAGGTGTAAGTGCTGAGGACAATGAAGTTGTTTTGAGCCATGGCGAAATCCCTGCATTGTCGGAAGATGCATTGCCGCACTGGGAATTGTTGAACAAATATGATATTGTTGATTTAGAGCTTGGCGTAAAAGTTGCCGGAGCAGGTTTTCCTATCTATAAAGGTAAAGGCGCTAAATTGCAACGCGCATTGATCAATTTCTTTTTGGATCAGGCAGCAGAAGAAGGATATGAGGAAGTACAGGTGCCTATCTTGGTCAATGAAGATTCTGCATTTGCTACGGGACAATTACCGGATAAAGAAGGACAGATGTACTATGTGGGTAACGACAACCTGTATTTAATCCCTACGGCTGAAGTTCCGGTCACCAACATTTATAGAGACGAGATTGTGAAAGAAGCACAGTTTCCAATCAAACATTGTGCTTATACACCATGTTTCCGTCGTGAAGCAGGTTCATACGGGGCACATGTACGTGGGTTAAACCGGTTACACCAATTTGACAAAGTGGAAACGGTACAGCTTGTACATCCTGAAAAGTCTTATGAAGTGCTGGAAGAAATGAGTTTATACGTGCAGCGTCTGTTGCAGAAATTAGAGCTTCCTTACCGTGTATTGCGCCTTTGCGGTGGAGATATGAGCTTTACTTCTGCATTGACCTATGACATGGAAGTGTATAGTTCTGCTCAGAAACGTTGGTTAGAGGTATCTTCCGTTTCCAATTTTGAAACTTATCAAGCGAATCGTTTGAAAGTCCGTTTTAAGAATGCCGATGGCAAGATGCAACTGGCACATACGTTGAACGGTTCGGCATTGGCTTTACCACGTATAGTCGCAGCGATACTGGAGAATAATCAAACGGAAAAAGGAATTAGGATTCCTGCAGTTTTGGTGCCGTACACTAAATTTGAGTATATCGATTAAATATCAATAAATAAGTCGTCTTTAGACTTATTTAATCTCAATATGAAAGACGCTCAGCCTGAGAAGGTAGAGCGTCTTTTTTTGTTATAATTCGATTTTTAAATGTTTAGAATCATTATAAATTAATCTTCTTTTTGATACAAAAATTTAATAAATTAATATGTTAACGATTTCTTATAGCATTGTTAATGTTTTGTTAAATATAGTTGATTCCGTATAAAATTCTGTTTGTAAATAGTTTGATGAGTTTTTATTCTAAATTGAATCTTTTGTAACAATTTGTAAAATTGTGAACTTATTATTGCGGTATTTCCTGTTTTCTGGAGATTATGTTAAAAAACTTGTAAAAACAACTTTGGCTTTCTATATTTGACACCGCTAATAAAAATCGCACTAACTATTATTAACTGTAAATGCTGAAAAGAGCAAATTTACAGCTGGATATTTATCTAAGAACTGACCCTGCATCTACCTAGGGCCCGCTTTTCCACAAATATTTTCAACTGTTACTGAATAAACTGCAATAGCAATTATGCTTTTTGCTGTTTATTGTCTAGGCAATTTATGTTTGGACGGTTATGATAACGGATATAATTTATATCACTATATAGGATTAGAAAAAATAATAAAATTAACTAACTAAAACATGAAACAAACATTACTAAGTTTTCTTGTTGGCGGTATGATTCTGACTTCGGTTGCATTCGCTCAAGAAAAAAAGATTAGTGGTCGTGTTACATCTGCTGACGGTAAAGCAATACCAGGGGTGACAGTAGTTGTACAAGGAACTAATCAGGCAACGCAGACTGATACTGATGGTAATTATTCATTGAATGTACCGGCAGGTAAGGTTGTCGTATTCCGTTCCGTTGGTTTTGATGATAAAACTATTATTGTTAATAACAACAGTACTGTATTCAATGTCTCTTTAGTAAATCATGACAATGCCTTGGAAGAGGTTGTTGTCACTGCAAATGCAATTAAGCGTGAGAAAAGAACGTTAGGTTACTCTGCGCCGACATTGAATAATGAAGAATTACGATCAGGTCAAAATTCGAGTGCTATTAATGCATTGGCTGGTAAGGTAGCTGGTGTGAATATTACATCAACATCGAATTCACCAGGTAGCTCATCTCGTGTAGTATTACGTGGTGGTTCATCAATTTCAGGGAACAACCAAGCATTAATCGTTGTTGATGGTGTTCCTATTGACAATTCCAGCGTGATTGGTGGTGGCTCATCGCTGTCTAGTGTTGATTTTGGTAACCGTGGTAATGATATCAACCCTGATGATATCGCATCGATGACCGTATTAAAAGGCCCTGCAGCTGCTGCATTGTATGGATCGCGGGCATCTAATGGAGCCTTGATCATTACAACTAAGACCGGTAAAAAAGGTGGGGGTAAAACAGATATTACCTTTAATACAACAAATACTTTTTCTTCCATTTTGAAATTGCCTGAGTTTCAAAATGAATATGGTCAAGGTTATCCTGACTATGACGATGATGGAAATCTAGTTTTTGTCAATGATCCAAAGGAAAATTGGTCATGGGGAGCGCCTTTTACAGGAAAAACGCAAGAATGGGGCCAAGCTATTAATGGAGTAAGACAGACAAAACCATATTCGGCCGTAAAAAACAATATTAAAAATTTTTTTAATACTGGATTTGCAACAGATAATAATTTAGGTTTCTCGGGCGGTAGTGAAAAATCATCTTTCTACTTGGGTCTAAATTCTTTGAACTCAAACGGTGTTTATCCTGGGAGCAAAGATAACTACAATAAATATGGTGTTCGATTCAATGGTCAAACTGAATTCTCTAATAAATTTTATGCAGGAATTTCAGCTAACTATAGTCAGATTAACTCGAACAACGTAGGTGGAGGACAAGGAAATTCGTCTGTATACAATAACTTGTTACAAACTCCCCGTGATATTCCTGTTGCTGATCTGAAAGATTTAAATAATCCATATAATGGGTATGGTTATGTTGACGCAAATGGTCTAAACCATAGTAATGAGTATGGTTATTATGGGGCATATTCAAGGAATCCATATTGGACATTGGCAAATTATAACAACTACAATAATGTAAATCGCATTATGGGTAATTTTAACGTAGGTTATAAGCCATTTGAGTGGTTGGACTTCAAAGAACGTGTAGGGGTAGATCATTATACAGACCGCAGACGTTCAGAATCTCCTAAATATAGTTTTACACCAATCGATAAGACGTCAGGAAATTATTCGAGTGCTAATGATCTTATTAACAATGGAGAGTATCGTATCGATCAATATAATGTAACAGAGGTTATTCATGATTTCATGGTGACTGCTACACATGAATTTAATCAAGATTTTAAAGGATCATTAATGTTGGGTAACAACATTCGTCAGCGTAATGTTTCTAATCTAAGTACAGCAACCAACGAAAGCGGAGGTTTGGTACAGCCTGGCTATTACAACTTAGCTAATTCTAATGGTCCATTGAACTTGATCGAAGATTCATGGTCAAAACGTCGTTTGGTTGGTGTTTATGCAGACTTGAACTTGTCATATAAAAACTTCTTGTACTTACAAGCTACAGCACGTAATGACTGGTCATCTACATTGCCTAAGAAAAACAACTCATTCTTTTATCCAAGTGTGAGTGGGTCATTTGTATTTTCTGAGTTGTTGAGCACGGAAGTTAAGAACATTCTTTCTTATGGTAAATTGCGTGCTAACTACGCAAAAGTGGGGTCGGATACTGATCCATATCAATTGTTGACAACGTTCTCTAGAGGTGAAATCAATGGTGGATTCGGAACTACAACCTTCCCATTTGGTAATGTTTCTGCATTCATGTCTGGTTCTACATTAGGAAATGCAGAGTTGAAACCAGAAATTACCACATCAGCTGAAGTAGGTGCTGAATTAGGTTTCTTTAGAAATCGTTTGACTGTTGATTTTAGCTATTACAACAATAACTCAAAAAATCAAATCTTAGCAATTCCTATTGCGAATTCTACAGGCTACGGATTCAATGTTGTCAATGCAGGTAAAATCAAGAACTCTGGGATCGAACTTGCATTACGTGGAACTCCGGTGAAAACAGAAAACTTCAGCTGGGAATTGATGGGTACTTTCACCAAAAACAACAATAAAGTTGTGGAATTGATGGATGGAATTGATCAAGTTTCTCTAGGCGGTTTTTCGGGTATGTCTATCGTTGCGGCAAAAGGTCGCCCTTATGGAGAATTTTATGCAGTAACGAATGCAACCGATGCTGAAGGTAGAACGATTGTAAACCAAAAAACAGGTTTACCTGTGCCGACTTCGGATGCAAAATACTTAGGAAGTTACAATCCTAAATTCCAAGCATCATTAGGAACGACTGTCAATTACAAGAGCTGGTCACTGACGGCGTTGTTTGATATGAAACACGGCGGTGTATTCTATTCACGTACCAAAGATATCATGGCATTCACAGGTACATCTGCTGAAACAGGAGGTGAGCGTTTTGGTCAAATCTTCCCGAACTCTGTTTACTTAGATGCAAATGGTAATTCTGTTGTAAATACGACAGCTACTTATGACAAAGTGGATTACTACCCATATTTGGAGGCGGGTATGAATGTGGTCGATGCTTCTTATGTGAAGTTGCGCAACTTGGCTATCTCTTATAAATTCAAGAAAGATATGCTAAAAAATACACCTTTTGGTGATGTAACTGTTGGTGTGTTCGGTAATAACCTATTTATCTGGACTCCAAGTGAAAATAAATATGCAGATCCAGAAGTGAACTCTGCTGGTGCTGGAAATGCACAAGGTTTTGACTATACTGCTCAACCGTCTTTACGTAACTATGGTGTCAATGTGAAGGTATCCTTCTAAACTATAAAGAATAATAAAATGAACAAGAATATAAAGAAGTTTGTTTTTGCTGCATTGGTTGGATCCGTAGCATTTACAAGTTGTAATAAGTATTTGGATGTTAACGACAATCCAAATAATCCAGAAAAAGTTGAACCAAACCTGTTGCTACCTACAGTTGAAGCCTCTTTAAGTCAGATTGTTGGTAATCAACTTCAAGTGTATGGTGGTTTATGGGCGCAATATTGGACACAGGCTCCATCCTCATCACAGTATCAAACTATTGATCAGTATAATCTTAAAAATACGGCTTCGGATCGTATTTGGTCAACAATCTATAGAAGTGCTTTAAATAATGCTGAAATAATCATTAATTCAGAGAGAGGTGCTAATAACTATACAATTGGTATGGCGTATTTGTTGAAAGCTTATACATTACAAGTAGCTACTGACGCTTTTGGAGATATTCCGTTGGATGAAGCTTTGCAAGGAGCGACGAACTTAAGTCCAAAATATCAAACACAGAAAGAGGTATACAACAGTATTTTCGAGAGTATTGATAAAGGCGTCGAGTTATTGAAAGGCGATCTTGGTACCACACCTGGTGAACAAGATATGCTGTTTGGCGGTGATAAAGCTTCTTGGATTGCGTTCGCAAATACCTTGAAATTGAAGGCTTATTTACGTATTTCAAATGTGGATGCGGCGACTGCACAAGCAGGTATCAAAGCATTATATGCTACAAATCCAACATTTTTAAATAAAGACGTTTCCATCACGTTTACGACAACTGGTGGTAACCAGAACCCATTCTATACAGAAATGGTAGGTTTAGATTACGTTCAGAACGTGGTTGCAAGCGGAACTGCTGTTAAAGCATTTGAAGCAAATAAGGATAAAAGATCTTTTGCATTGTACAACAGATTGTTCAAAGCTGACAACATTACTCTACAGGATACAGTAGCCTATTTAATACAAGGCGACTTTAGAGGACAAAATATGAAGAAAGTTTCTGCTCCTTCTCCAGCGACTGGCGCAAATGCGAAAAATACAGCTTCTGCAATCGCTCCTGTAAAATTATTCTCTATTGCCGAAAGCAAATTCTTGCAAGCTGAAGCTGCTTTGAAAGGATGGGGAACAGGGACGGTTTCAACGTTGTACAATGAAGGTATTACAGCTTCATTTGATTATTTGGGTACGGAAGGACTGTCTTCTTATTTAGCTGCTGCTGGTAAATTTCCAACTGATGCTTCAAAACAATTAGAAGCAATCATTACGCAGAAATACTATGCAATGAATGGTTTTCAAAACTTTGAAGCATGGACCGAATATAGAAGAACAGGTTATCCTACATTCTTGATTCAATCAAAAGCATCAATCTTGGCTAATGGTGAAATGCCGCAACGTTTGTTGTATCCAAATACTGAGTTGACAACTAACTTAAACTATCCAGGTACGAAAGCGATTACAGTACCGGTTTGGTGGGACGTTAAATAATCTTTTAGATTATATGCTTATAAAAGCGGCAATTTCGAAAGAAATTGCCGCTTTTTTTACTTTGTTGAGTGTAATAATTTCCGTTATGCAACATTTTTTTCACTAAATTGTTGTTTTTGAAACTAATTTATGTATGTATATTGTGCTTACGAAATCACATTATTTAATACTTTAAATTTAAATGAAAAAATCAATTTATTTTGCTCTTGCAATTGTCGCATTAACTAGTTCATGTAATTGAATTCGATAGGTAGTTGATGATTTACACTCAATATTAATTAAAAAAATAATTAAACTTTCTTCAAAATAGCCAATTCAGTCTTCAATTCCTCCACTTGCCTTTTAAAATCCTCAATTCTTTCATACCTTTCTTGAAGCAGCTCATCTTTTGATTTAATCTGAGCTTCATATAACCCCTTGATAAATTCTATGTTGTTATCATTATAATCGGAGTTAAATAACTGATTTACCTTTTGGTTATGAGAGATGTAGTTATTAACTTTTGAATCGAAAAAATACTCTGGATCAACCTCAAATAATTCGCCAAGAGTGACTGCATTATCCCAGGATAATTTATTCTGATCAGACTCTAATTTTGATATAGCGGGTTGAGAGATGTTTAATTTCGCTGCTAGAACGTCTTGCCCCCAGCCTTTTTGCTCCCTCAATAATCGTATTTTAGTACCTGTTGTCATATCACTAATTTTTATAACTAATTATAACTCATAGTTATGTTTTTATAACTGATTGCTATTTGATTGTAGTGCAGAAATTTAAATCTTTGTAAAGTTAATTACCAAATATACTAAAAAAAGCAAAAAGTCGGATTGTAAAATAAGATAAAATATAATACTTTTGCTCCATCTCATATAGGTGGATGCGCTTATGAGTCTTGTCAATGAAACCTGAGAAATTTCAATTTGGAACAAGGCGATAAGTGGATCAAAACGCCCGTCAGCAATGGCGTGGCGTCCGCTTACTCGTTCCAGGGCTTCTCAGGGCCTCATTGACAGTAGGTTGGATGTCACGCCATTGTTGGTTTCTAACACTGCAACAAGACTCGTTACCAATAAAACGAGTTATGAACAAAAAACAACAATCAAAGAACATCATCGCTGCCCCCGAGTAGCTCGGCTGGTTTGGCCAAATAAGATTTGGCTTCTCTTGCCATGGACTGCGTAAAGCCAATATTATACACCTTTGTGACCCCTCAATCAAACGCGCTCTGGTTCCAAGAATGAATTAATTATTACAAATGTGAACTGATGAGTAACATCAGGCTCCCAATAAAAAGCTGATTTCGATCGGGGAGGGGATACTATGTACTTTCGGTTACGAAGATTTACTGAAAAATGAACAGGATTTTAGCGCTACAACTTGCTTTTGACTTGATAATCTTTGATGTCCATAAGGACGACTATGACCCTATTAAGGATATTGAAGCATTCTGGAATCACTATGCGCTAGAGGTTATTTCTGCTAATATGCTGCAGCTATTGAGTACGCATCTTGATGGTGGCACGGTAGAAAATAGGCTCCTGAAGGATGAGGAAATGCAGGAATTTGCAACTGCATTGAATCGCGTATTGATCGCCTATTGCATCGCCAACCATCGCCATATAGACCTGAGTGAAATTCAGCTGGCAGCAGAAGCAAAAGACCGCATAGGAAAAGAGCTGGAATTGAGCAAAAAAATCGTTGATTTTTTCGGTAGGTTATCGGAATAACCACTAACAAACAAATTATGAATACCCTAAAATTACTAGCCTTTGTAAGGCTATATATAACCTATATATTTCAAGTACGTGCGAAGCACTACTTAAGCATAAAATCTGCACTAATCAAGCGAATGTTAAGGCTGTTTTCTTTAGACTTTTGCCGGACAAACTTCGCCCCAGCTTCTGCCTTTCATGCTACTGGCATCGAGTTTTCATCGGGATTTCATCGGGCCATACCGATCAAAACCCGATGCCGACCCGATGAAAATCCGATGAAATGTAGAAATTTGACGGGTATTGGTCAAATAATGCTCCACTATAGGTGGACACAAGAAACACACAAGCTTGACTATAGCGCGACCCTAGGTTCACCCTTCCTAAGCCCTTGTTATACACAAGAACGACTAAAGGATTGCACAAGCCACACGCAGAAAAATGAAGCTTTTCAGCGTACGGAAGATTTCGAATTGATAGATGGATTGAGATTGAAGCTATTGATTTTAACGTGTTTTAATCTGATATGTGAGGTTAAAAGAACAGGGGGCGGTACTGAATTTGGTTTGGTGCGTCAAGTCGCTCAGCAGGCTTTAAAATGTTTCTCAATAGGTACAAGTTTTAAGAGCGCATATCGAATGATTTTGACATGGATGTTTTTAAGCCTAGTTTTTCAATCATGTAAATTTTCTTTTAAGGCATTGAAGAGCATCAGAGCTCTAGCTTTATTAGCACTGATGGTTTCTATGTTTAGTTTATCAGCTCAGACGCCCCGCAAGGACAGCGGGGCCGATGGGCTGGATAAAATAAAAGGGCTCCAGGTTGGTGATAGGTTACCGGATAAATTTTGGTCTACTTCGTATCTCGGACTTAAAGATGGTAATACTGCTGAATTTAACTTTCATCAATCAAAAGGAAAATTTATCCTACTGGATTTTTGGGCGACCTGGTGTACTGTCTGTGTTAAGGGATTCCCAAAAATTGATAGCCTACATCGAGTCTTGAAAGACAATGTGGCGATTGTTCTAGTTAATCAAAAAGGCAATAGGGATACCAAAGAAAGTATTGCAGCTTTCTTTGAACGCTATCATAATCGTTTTCCCTACGCAATGGATATGCCTCAGATTTTTCAAGACACTATATTAAATCAATATTTTCAACATCGAAGCATTCCCCATTATGTCCTGATTTCTCCAAAGGGCAGGGTCTTGTCTTTAGGTTCTATTCGTGAATTTAAGGCGATGATAGAAATATTGGATCTTTCTTTTTATAAAAACAGCGAAAAAGCATTAAAAGAAAGGAGAACAAAATGAAGTATATGCTAAAAGTCTTTTGTTATATTCTTATCCTCCTTCATTTTGCCACAGGCCAAACTCGCGAAAGATTATGGAAAGGTAAGATTCTGAATTCCAGTGGCACACCGCTGGCAAATGTAAATGTGGTTTCAAAAAGTAGCTCTGTGCGCTCGGACAATGCCGGGAAATTTACTGTAAAGGCCGGACTAAATGATTCGATACGCTTTTCCCTGATCGGATACCAGCCGGAAACTATAATAGCTCGCGGACACGATGATAACCTCGTTGTGGTGCTAAAAGAGCTAACAAATCAATTGGAGGAAGTTGAGATAAGTACAGGCTATCAGAAACTGAAGGTCAACCAGATCAATGGCTCAGTGACGGTACTGAAAAAAGATCTGCTGGAAAAGCAGGTTGGAATGAATATCCTGGATCGCTTAGAAGGGGTAACAAATGGACTTGTTTTCCAAAAAGGAAAAACCAATCTCAATCCGCAGAATAAACTGGGGATCACCGTACGTGGATATGGTACCATAAACGGTCCACTGGATCCCTTAATCGTATTGGATGAATTTGTCTATGAAGGGGATATCAATAATATCAATCCGAACGATATTGAATCTGTAACAGTCCTGAAAGATGCCGAGGCGACTTCGATCTATGGTGCCCGGGGTGGAAATGGAGTGATTGTCCTCACTTCAAAAAGGTCAAAAATGGATGGAAAAACACGACTTGATCTAAATTTCAACACCAGTGTTAAGGAAAAGCCAGATCTTTCTCCATTGGCTATAGTGGGCAATAAGGATTATATTGACCTAGAGGAAATGCTATTTGCCGCTGGCCAGTTTGATAGTCGGCTGGACAGCTGGGATGGGCCACCTGTTTCGCCTATCGTTTATTGGTTGGATAAAAGGCGTAAAAATGAAATCTCGGATGATGTATATAAGTCTCATAAAGCGTTTTACCTAAAGTCTGACCTGAGGCAGCAGTATAGCAACTATTTTTATAAACCTGCACAGACGCAGCAATTAGGTGTAAATATCTCAGGAGGGAGCGCATCCAATAGCTGGACTCTTTCGCTGGGGCAGGACTGGCAGAAAGATAATTATAGCCGGCCCGCTGCACGTACAACCATTAGGCTTTCCAATACGATGACCTTGAATAAATGGTTGAACGTTAATGTGTCAGCATCTTATTCCAATAAAAAAAATAGGAATAGCAATATTCCTTCTTATGCTACACTTGCAAGTGTGGGCAACCAGTATGTGGTACCCTATCTGTCTTTGTTTGATGAGAACGGCAGCCCAGCGGCATTTTATGAAAACTATGGAAAAACAGTGCTGGATACAGTAGGAAAAGGACGGTTATTCGACTGGAATTACTATCCTGTCGAGGATTTTAAATACAATACAGAAACGAATACGATCCAGGAATATATCGCAAATATTGGTATCAGTATCAAGCTTTTTTCCGGTGGCATGTTTAAAGCCAATTACCAGCGTCAGCGTCAAGACGGACTGATCGATAACCATTATATGAAAGAAAGTTATTTTGTGCGCGATATGGTGAATACGTTCAGTCAGATCAATCAAACCACAGGAAAGGTAACTTACATCGTACCTTATGGGGATGTTTTATGGAAAACAGGCAATAACCAAGAATCTTATGCTTTTAGAAGTCAATTTGATTTTAATAAAAAGGTAGGCCAGCATGCTTTCATTGCGATGGCCGGACTGGAGATGCGGCAAACAAAGGCATGGGGCAGTAGCATGGTCTATTATGGTTATCGTGAAGATCCGCTATCCATGGTTCCAGTCGATTTTACAACGAGTTATCTCAAGAAACCTTTCGGAAGTTCGGGTACAATAATGGGAACTCCAAATTTGTCTCCAACCAGACTGAATAGATTTGTAAGTGTTTACGGAAATTTTCATTATACCTGGAAAGATCGTTATATGCTCAGTGGAAATATAAGAAGAGATGGCTCGAATATTTATGGCGTAGCGACGAATGACAAATGGAAGCCGCTTTGGTCTTTAGGTGCGGGCTATGTGCTGTCCAAAGAATCGTTTTTTGAGAAACTTCCTTTAAATTATCTAAAGCTTAAAGCAACATTGGGTTATAGTGGTAATGTTGATTTGAGCCGGTCGGCCTTACCGATTAGCGGTTCGGCGACAAATTCAACCATCAATGGTTCGTTGCCTTATGGAAGGATCGGAACAATCAACAACCCTTCTTTGCGCTGGGAAGAAGTGATGCAACTGAATACGGGACTGGAGTTCGCGCTAAAAGATTTCCCGCTTTCCGGTTCCATAGAATACTATATTAAAAATGGATCCGATCTCTATGGCGAGACCAATTATGATTATACGAGCTGGGGCGCTAGGGGAACGATCATCCAGAATGTAGCGGCAATGAAAGGAAAAGGATTGGATGTACAGCTAAATTATGACCTAAAATCAGGTGTATTGGGATGGCAGTCGTCGCTGATCTATAATTACAATAATAACAAGACAACTGC
Source organism: Sphingobacterium sp. UBA1897 (assembly GCF_002337775.1). Taxonomy (NCBI): domain Bacteria; kingdom Pseudomonadati; phylum Bacteroidota; class Sphingobacteriia; order Sphingobacteriales; family Sphingobacteriaceae; genus Sphingobacterium; species Sphingobacterium sp. UBA1897. The sequence goes on along the minus strand of NZ_DDGR01000027.1, from coordinate 168,083 downwards.
TTATTACTACCCCAATGACCAAAGTCAGCTCTATCGTATGGTAAATGCTTCTGGCACTCAGATCAATCCGGTTATTGGCTATCCGCTGTATGGTCTTGCGGCATTTATCTGGAAAGGACTTGACGATAACGGAAATCCGCAGGGAATATGGAATGGGGAAATATCGACGGATTATACTGCAATTAATGAAGGTTCAATAGGAAGTGCGGGGGAGGGTGGTTCAGCCTATTTTATTGGTTCTGCCATACCTGTTCATTTTGGCGGCTGGTTGAATACATTTACCTATAAGAATCTGAGTCTGTCTTTCAATTTGAGTTATCGCATGGGCTATTACTTTCGGAGATCTTCGTTCACTTCCAGTGCTCTTATCAATTATGGAACGGTTCATCCTGATTATTATGATCGTTGGCAGCAAAAAGGAGACCATACGAACGTGCCATCTTTCGAATTTCCATTGACTATGCCCGGGCGGGATGCGTTTTATGGTGCTAGTGAAATCCTTGTTGAAAAGGGCGACCATATCCGACTCCAGTTTATCAACCTGACCTATAATTTGCCCAAAATAAGCAGTGGAATCAATAATATACAATTATTTGCCAATGCGGCCAATCTAGGAATTATCTGGCGCGCAAACCGGCGCGGGCTTGATCCAGATAATCCCGAAGCGATTCCTTTGCAGAAAAATTATTCACTTGGCCTTCGTGCCAGCTTTTAACCATTTGCTGTATGAAATTGACGATATATTTTATTTTATGCTTTCTGGTTGCATGTACTTCCTGCAGCCATTACCTTGATCCAAAGAATAGCAATGCCTATCAGGTTCCGGCATCGATACGGGACCTGCAGGAGATACTGGATGATTTTGGCTATATGAATGAGCGGAGAACACCTTCATATGCTGAATCGGCAGCTGATGATTATTTTCTGCTGGACAACAATTATAAGGCTCTTTTACCGGAAATGAAGTTGCTGTACAAATGGGAAGCTTTCGATTATGCATATCCCAATGATTGGTCTTCGGCCTACCTGCCTATATATAATGCCAACTTTTGCCTGGAAATATTGGACAAAATTGAAAGGACCGATGTCAACAACAGTGACTGGAAAAATGTCTACGGCTCGGCCCATTTTTACAGGGCTTACTATTTACTTCAGTTACTATGGACTTACGCTCCAGCGTTTGATCCGGAGGGAAAGAATGGGGAGAAAGGCGTTGTCTTGCGTTTTAAATCTGATTTCAATGTGAAGAGTGAATTTTCTACGGTAGGTGAATGCTATCAGCAAGTAGTGAAAGATGCTCAAACGGCCGCAGAAAATTTAGATGATGCCCCATTGCTGAAATCACGGCCTTCAAAAGCAGGAGCATATGCACTATTAGCCCGGGCTTACCTGTCCATGGGTCTTTACGAACAAGCAGGAAATGCCGCCGATGAATCGTTGAAGCTGTTCAATGAGCTAATGGATTATAATCAGCCTGAAGACGGAGTAAAGATTAGCGCTTCGGTGCCCTTTTCGAAGTTTACGAAGGAAACGATCTTTTATTCTGAGATGGGTCAAAAGTTTCAGAACTATATCCCAACGCGCGCTTTAATCGATTCTAATTTAATGAATAGCTATGAGAGCGCCGACCTGAGACGGATAGCTTTTTTTAGTGCTTCGGGCAAGTATTTTAAATTTAAAGGAACTTATTCCCATTCCATACAGTGGATGTTTTCGGGGTTAACAACGGCAGAGATGCTTCTGATACGCGCGGAAAGCAATGCACGGAAAGGTGCTTTGAAAGCGAGCATGCAGGATGTTAATCTCCTGCTAAAAAATCGGTGGGATCGTACGAAGGTATTTGTGCCAAAAGCAGCACAGTATAGCAACGAAGCTTTGGGGATTGTATTGCTGGAAAGACGAAAAGAACTGTTGATGAGGGGAATTCGTTTATCAGATATTAAACGCTTGAACCTCGAAGGAAAAGCCATTAAAATGGTTCGTATGATAGAAGGAGAGCGGGTGGAGCTTAGTCCGAATTCATCAAAGCTAATTTTAAATACTCCTACAGACTTAGATGCTTTTCTAAGATAAGAACTGAATCAATCCAATGTATCATTGTGCTGAAAGCCCATAGCCGAAATTAGGGGCTATGGGCTTTTCGATTTATGGATCCAAAGGTTTGTTCAATGGATCATTGTACTCCGGTGTGGACGCCGAAGAAGGAGACACACCATAGTTGTTGGTGCTGTGCTGAAATGTCTCGATCGTTACTTTGGAAGGATCGATATTATTTCCACTATTCATCGTGCTGCTAGATGGTACGGCAATTGAACAAGCGACATCCTGGTCTTCCGAATCTGAGCAGCTGGTAGAACTCCTCTGCCAATTTGCAGTATTTTTTACATTTGTATCCGAATAGGGGGCTGGAGAACCAGCTGGCGAAACATACGTAAATATTAAGTCAGTATCTTTATTTTCGTTATTTAGTTTAATTACTTTAAAAGAACTGAATCCAATTATAGCAGCTCCGGCTAACATCACCGTTGCATGCTTTTTGATGAAAGATATTGCTTTCATACCGAGGCCTTTTTTATAAGAGCAAAAAAAGTTTACCTCCACAAAAAACTCAAATTTTTATTGATGACTGATACCTTGCTTTAACGAGGTGTTTCAGTCTGTTTTATACCTCGGGATCGATTTTTACGGGCTGTCCATCACGTATCATAATTTATTTCTATACCGGCTAAGCCGGGAATAGTGCAAATTTTCGCGGAAAGCGTTTTTGAGAAGTGTGATAATGGAAGAGTATGACAATACCTAAATGAATGGGCGGTGTAAAGGTAAAGCCAATTGATAGGTTCCTTTTCTCGTGCCTTTCCATGGGGCTGGTTGGGCCAGTCAAGTACCATCCCAATATGGATAACGTAAAAAGGACCATATTTACCACCAAATGCCATTCCCACGACAAACTTTCAAATACGGATGCGCAGCCACACGGTTTCTGCGGATATAGATTGAGCAGTCCTAATGCAATATAGACACTGAAAGAGGATAATAAAGCTATAGATAGCAGTAGTCCTATTTTTTTATACCGACCGGCTAAAAGGATTCCGGTAGTGAACTCAAAAGTAGGAAGTGCAAGAGAAAGAGGTTTTGCCCAGCTGCTTGGTAACGGTTGCCGGAGAAGAGCATCCTGGAATGCACTGGGTTCTATGAGCTTGTCTATAGCCACATAGATCCAAAAGACCATAAATCCGATTCGGATGCTTTCCATTGCGATATGTGCTGTTCTTGCGTTCATTTTTTTTAGTTGTTACTGTCTTTTCTAATCTATAAAAGAAGCATAAGAGTATTGGGTTGAATTTTTAATTCAACTATTTGTAAATCAGTATATTGTGAATTATTTTTCTTGGTTTGTTATATAGCTTTTATTACCTTTGTCTTATTACTGATTTAAAATCTAATCTTCTAATTCTTCTATATACTACTAGCAATAAAGGCTAGTTCGTACCTGCTAATACGCTGTATTTTTTATAAGTATCTGATTTTTAAGTTTATAATTTTATTGAAAATGATGTTAGAGAGGATAGACGAATGGCAAAAGAAACAAATATGTACGATCGTTACTTTTTTCAATTATTAGACTCACAGCCTAATGCAGCGCTTGAGCAAATTTTTGCGCATTATGGCGGGGGTCTGGAAAAGTATATCCGTCGTTTTATTTATGATGATGACGATCTAGTCAAGGATGTATTAAATGAGACATTAATCGTAATCTGGGAAAAAAGGCAATTGGTCGCGAAGCTGGAAGCACCTGTATATTGGATGCAGCGCGTAGCGAAAAATAAAGCTCTTTATTACATTAGAGATGAGGCAAAATACAATAAGATTTCGCTCGATAACGGTCTGGATATGGCTAGTGGTCAATGCGCAGACGATAGATTCGCCTATAACGAACTTGAGATGCTGATCTTGGAGGCTTGTGAGGAATTACCTCCCCAGGATCGGGAGCTCGTCATTAAATCGAAGTTTGAGGGTAGGAGTAACAAGGAATTAATGGCGACCTATGGAATGGCAGAACAGACGGTGAAAAATAAATTGTCTAGGGCACTGAAGGTGATCCGAAAAAAGTTGAAAGATCTTATGGGCTTATTTGTTTAATACAAGGTGAAATGATTTACAACAGAACATATGTAAAAGAACTGATTAGGAAGCGTATGGACGCGAGTATCAGTTTTACAGAATCCGATCAATTAGAAGCAGCCGAGAAAATTTTTAGTGAAGAGGAATTTGATGAAATGATTGCCGAGGTGATCGAAGAAATGTCTACTAATCGGTCAAACGAACTGTCCATCGAGTGGCGGCCTGATTTTGAAAAGATCCGGGCTGCGGGAGATCGGTTAGCTAGGAAAAAGAAACGGCAATTATGGTGGGGATGTGCTGCAGCAGCAGTTTTATTTCTTTTGCTACCGGCTGTAATTGTCATCTTAAAACACAGGAATTATAGGGCTGAAATCGGTCTGGAATGTGCTAGTATGTCGTCTGGTGTGGAGCTACCATTGTCTGAATCTGCAGGTACAATAATGCTTGCTGATTCATCTATCATTCGATTGGATACGAATGCAACCGGAGTATTGCTTGATTTAAACGGTATTTCGCTCGCCAAGACCGTCGAGGGGGTATTGGAATTTGATAAATCATCCAGCGGGCGGGAGGTAAATACAAAAGATACGGCTATCGTGATCAGAACAGCTGCTCGTCAGCAATGTGTTATAGAATTCTCTTATGGTATGCGGGTCCGGCTAAATGCCCAATCAACTCTTCGTTATCCGTTGACGCAAGGAGATAGTACACATCTGTTTATCGAGGGCGAGGCGCTTATAGATATACCTAGTCAACTATTTGGGAGCGTGATGGTAATACAAACTAGCAATGGAAAAATTTCGAGTGATTACGGAAGATTTGAATTAGCATCTTATGCCCAGTTTACGCGGGCAACGGTATCACATGGAGAGGTGCTTGTCTCTGATCGCAGATCAAACAAAAGACAGGTGCTTCAATGTTTGGATGAAGCTGTGGTTATCAAATCATATTTACCGAAGGGCGAAAAAGTACGACAGGATAGTCTATTTTATTTAACGAATGGGGATTTCGAACAAGCTTCACAATGGGCGAATGCTGTACGTGAATACAAAGATGTCCCACTGACAGAATTTGTCTGGCAGATGAGCCGCTGGCATGGATTTACGGTTAAAAACATGAAATGTATACCGAACAAGTTGATAAGTACGACTGTCTGCTATAGGACCAATCGGGAAAAGGTCTATGCCGTAATACGCGACGCTGGGGTGTTGATGTATGAGAAAAAAGGGATGATAAGTTTTTGCCCTGAAGATCATAAGGAAAGTCGTACGGCGATGAAATAAGAAAGTCAAATTGCTGTTTTATGAAGATAGTTAATTTCTCATGTAAATAGTTTTCGTTTTTAATGTAACAATGTTACTTTAAAGTGGATTCTAATTAAAAATAATTACTTTTTAATCAGTTTGTTATGGTTGTTATTGAATTATTTGTTACTACAAAATTATGTCAGCATTGCAAATTTTGAAAAAAGTTATAATTTTGTTTTAACATTTTTTAACAAGTTGAAACAATTCAATTTAAATGATGTTACTAACTATAACGCGAATATAAATTATCGGAAAGTCCATTGCTAGCCAAAGTATTTATCAAGAATAAACATTTTAATAAACTAAACATATGAAACACAAATTACTCAGTTTTTTCGTGGGTAGTATGATTCTGACTTCTGTGGCATTTGCACAGGAGAGAACGGTCAGTGGTCATGTTACAGGAGTTGATGGCAAACCATTGGCAGGTGTAACAATCATTGTCCAAGGATCAAATACTGCTACCCAAACAGATGCAAATGGTAATTATTCGTTATCAGTACCTAATGGAAAAGTTATTGTATTTCGCTCTGTAGGCTTTGCAGATAAAACGTTAATCGTTAAAGAAGGACAATCGGCTTTTAACGTAACGTTAGATAACGCCGACAATGCCCTTGACGAGGTGGTTGTGACAGCTATGGGGATTACTCGCTCAGAAAAATCATTAGGTTATTCGGCTACAAAAATTGGTGGCGCAGAATTAGCGGCGTCTCGAAATACGAATGTTGCTAATGCATTAGCTGGTAAAGTCGCGGGGGTTCAAGTCAATTCAACCGGTGCATCTCCAGGAGCGGTTTCTTCGGTGGTGATTCGTGGTTTTAGCTCTATCAATGGATCTAACCAAGCGCTTTATGTTGTTGATGGAGTTCCATTGCAAACAAGCAATTTCCAAACTGATGGTACTACAATTGCCGCAGGCGGTATATCCAGCATTTCTTCTGATGATATTGAATCAATGACGGTCCTTAAAGGAGCGGCAGCTACTGCATTATATGGCTCCCGTGCATCCAATGGAGTAGTTGTTATTACAACAAAGTCAGGAAAAAAAGGGAATGGTCGAAATTTTTCCCTATCCTATAACGGTGGTATGCAATTTAGGGAAATGTCCGTTTTTCCAATCATGCAAAATGAATTTGGACAAGGTTGGAATGGTCAACAAACTTATATTGAAAATGGATCTTGGGGACCTCGACTAGATGGTTCACAACAATTGTTCGGACCGGTCTGGGATAATAAACAATTATATCATGAGTATTCCGCACGAAAAAATAATGTTAAGGACTTCTTAGATATTGGCAAGTCATTTAATAATAGTATCGCATTTAACGGTGCATCTGAGGATAATAAACTTACTTATTACCTTTCCTATTCAAATACCAAGGACGATGGAATAATGCCAACAGATGCGGATTCTTACAAACGAAATACATTAGCATACCGAAGCACATATCAAGGTACTGATTGGTTAAAAGTATCTTCCAACCTTAATTTTACAACTAATAAAACGAATGTAGTTGGTACGTATCAAGGAACGTCTGTAATAGACGGGCTATTGGAATTACCAAGAGATATTTCGATTATAGATAAAAAAGATTTATCTAGTCCATTTAATACGCCTGAGGCTTACTTTACTCCTTACGGTATAACAAATCCGTATTGGGCACTGGCAAACAATTACAATCAGTTGAATTCAAAGCAATTTAATGGAAAAATTCAAGCGGATATTAATCCTATAAAGGAGTTGACTTTGACATATCGTTTCGGATTTGATCATTTGAATTATGATCAAAAAATTGGCGTGCCAGAGATAAAGTTAGATGATAAATTAATCACTGATAATAAAGGTTATCCGCCATCCGCAATGAATCAAGCAGGGAATGTCTTTTCGCGTTATGGAAGTTCATACGAACTTAACCATGATTTTTTGGCTACATATGATAATAAATTTGATAAGTTATCGCTTACGGCGCTTTTAGGTATGAATATTAATGAAAGATATTCTACTTATATGCAAGGTCAAACAGATGGGTTATCAGTATATACCGGTTTTTGGGATTTAAGTAATGGTTCTGTAAGATCTGAATTGAGTGAAGTGCAAACAAAACGAAGATTGGTTGGTCTTTTTGGAGATGTAACCTTGGGCTATGATGAAACTGTGTTTTTGAATTTAACTGCCCGTAACGATTGGTCTTCGACGTTACCAATTAATAAAAATAATTATTTCTATCCGGGAGCAACATTGAGCTGGTTATTTACGAATAACTTGCCTAAAAATAATATATTATCATTCGGTAAAGCAAGATTAGCTTACGGGCGCACAGGTAATGATGCTGGAGTTTATCAAACGACGGCGCGCTATATTCAGGGATTTGCCAACGGTTACTACGGATCAGATATTGCCAAATTTCCATTAAATGGCACTAACTCATTCCTTTTAAGTACCCAAAAAGGCAGTGATCAATTGTCTCCAGAAATGACAACGGAGTTCGAAGCCGGTCTTGATTTAAAATTCTTAAACAATCGTATTGGTCTAGATGCTGTATTTTATAATAGAAGAACTACAGATCAAATATTTCCTCTATCAGTAGATCCAGCAAGTGGCTTTGCAACAATGGTCACAAATGTTGGAGAGGTAAGAAATAGAGGTATAGAACTCTTGCTTTCAACAACGCCAATCAAAACCGAAAAATTTAGATGGGATTTAAACTTAAATCTTACAATTAATAGGAATAAAGTTATCTCTTTGGATGAGCGCATCGGAGATAAATTTCAGATCTATAATTTTTCAGCAGGAAATGACAATGTGAGCATGTATGCGGAAGTGGGTAAGCCGTTAGGGACTTTCTACACATATTTACCCACGTATGTTGAAGATGCTAGTAGCCCATATTATGGTAAGTTAATTGTAGATGATGAGTATGGCCAACCTGTATTAACAAAAGATATTATGAGCACGGGATTAAATATTCAGCCAAAGTGGACAGGCGGAGCGACAACTTCTTTTAGTGCATACGGCTTTACATTAGGTGCTACTTTGGATATACGTCAAGGGGGGTATATGTTTTCTCGGACAAAAAATTTGATGCAATTCACGGGGAATGGTATTGAAACCATGTACAATGATCGTAATCCTTTTATCATTCCTAATTCTGCACAACGCGTGCTGGACAAAAACGGAAATTTTGTGAGATATCAAGATAACACGACACCTATTTATCTTTCAAATAGTAGTTACCAAAATTACTTTAACAACTACGGTGCGAAAGAAGGGGGACAATATTATTTATTAGATCGATCGTTTAGAAAAATAAGGAATATTTCTTTATCATATGTATTGCCAAAATCTTGGGTAAGTTCAGCAAAATTAAGTGATGTTGCTTTAACAGCATTTGTAAATAACCCATTCGTATGGACACCAAAGAGCAATAAGTTCATCGATCCTGAAGGATCATCAATAGGTAGCGATCTGTCTGGACAGTTTGGAGAATTGTACATTAATCCGGCAACTCGAATTTACGGATTTAACGTAAGTCTTAAATTTTAATGATTAATATGAATATGAAAAGGATAATATTGCCTTTATTGGCATTAAGCATAGGGGTTACTTCATGTAAGAAGTTTTTGGATATTAATGAAAGTCCAAATTCGCCCACGGAAGAGAATGTTTCCAACACACTAATTGTCCCAGGAATTGAGATGAATCTTGCTGCTAGTTATGGGAATTATTTTAGGATCATTGGCGGATATTATGCCGAGCATTACAGCCAAACATTTGGGACAAGTAATTACGTTGATTATTCCCAATTCATCGCGTCTCAAACGAGGTCCGCTGGTACTTACACTCAGTTAAATACACGGGTATTAAAAAATGCTAATACAGTACTTGAAAAGGCTAAAGCAGATGGTGATTGGAATACCTATTTAATTGCAACTACCCTACGCGTGTTTGCAATCCAAGCCTTAGTAGACGCTTATGGAGAAACTCCATATTCGGAAGCACTTAAGGATGATATCCTATCACCTAAATATGATGATGGAAAAGATATATATGCTGGTATTTTAACTGAGCTAGATGAGGCTTTGTCTAAGGTAGAACTTGATAAACCTGTCATCCCGACTTTCTTATATCCGAAAGTTGGGAATCAAGATCCAGATCCAGCTGATTGGGTTAGATTTGCTAATGCGTTGAAGTTAAAGCTTTTGATGCGCATCAGTAAGGTTCAAGATGTTAAAAATGAGCTTACGGCACTTATAACTGAAAATATGTTTCCATTATCAGACGTCTCTTATGCAAATATGTGGGCTGATGAAACTGGTAAAGCAAATCCCTTTTACCAAGAAGAATTTGCGGCTTACTTCGGATCGAATCAACAAAATGTCATATTAAATTTGGCATTGTCAGGTACAATGGAAGATGTTGAAGATGCTCGATTGTCTAAATTTTTTGTGAAAAATGGCAGTGGACTTTATAATGGAGGTGTTTCTGGTACTAATTTTTCGCTTTCCAATGTATATACTGCAAGTTATTTTAGTAGACCAAATATGAGTTATAATTCACCAGTCTATTTAATTACTAAATCCGAAATAGAGTTTTTCTTAGCAGAATATTACGCGAGATATGGCTCCGCTGGACAAGCAAAAACGCATTATGAAAATGCTATAACGCAATCATTCCTATCTGTAGGCCTTAGTGCTGCAGATGCAGCAGATATTTATGAAGGAGATTATGCCTATGATAATGCAAAATTTGAGAAACTCATCGGGATTCAAAAATGGATTGCGCTCAGTGGGACAAATAACTTTGAGGCTTGGTGTGAATTACGCCGACTAAAGTACCCAGCTTTTGGATCCGTTACAGGGGAAAATATATATAATGAAGAAACAGATGTGTTTAAACCTGAATTATATGTTCCTGGCACTTTATATACCCCAATAAAATATAATACTGAATTGGGTGCGGGAAAGGTTTTGCAACGTTTACGTTATGCTCAAAGTTCGACGAATTCAAACGCTAATGCACCTGCTGTGAAATCAGATTCTGAGCCCGTATTTTGGGCGAAATAAGGTTTAGTAATAAATTTTTAAATAAAAAGTAATGAAAAGATTTATATATAATATTATACCTTTTATGTTGGCCTTGTGCTTATTGCAAGCTTGTAAAAAGGAAACAACAGAAGGTTATACCCATGTGACAAGCTTTCCTTTGTTGAGCATTGAGGGGGCAAGTCGTGTAACTTTACCATTAGGAGGCACATTTAGTGAACCTGGGTATATCGCTACAATTGATGGAAATGATGTCTCAGAAAAGGTGGTGGTTAAATCAACAATTAATCCTAGTAAAATTGGGCCTTACGAGGTTAATTACTCCATTGCAAATGCCGAAGGTTATAAGGCAGAAGTAACTAGAGATGTATATGTTTATGATCCAACATCTAGTGTTATGCCCTCAAAAGGATATATTGTTCAAGCCGGTAGCAATAGAAATGGATCTGTTGCATTTAGTGGTTACACGATTGCTGTTTATCAAACCGCGCCTGGGATTTTTACGATAACAGACTTTTTAGGAGGATATTATGATAAAAGAGCTGGATATGGTATAAAGTACGCTGCACTCGGTAAGTTAAAGTTAAATAGTGACAATACACTAACCCTCATAGAAAGCTTTGTTGCAGGATGGGGGGATAGCTTATCAGCATTGGAAAATGCTAAATTTGATCCAGCTACGAAAACCATCAGTTTTACAGCTGTTTATGCTGGATTTAACTTTAACATAATTTTGAAATAATAGTATGAAAAAGATATTTTATATAATAGGATTTTGTTTTCTCACATTTCAATCATGTAAGAAAGATGAAGTTGAAGGTACAGCCACACAGAAGCTTGCTGGTGAATGGTATGTAACTGCTGATGCATTGAAAGCCGATGGTTCTTTATTTGAAAAAGATGTTTACGGTTTAGGGCATTTTATGTTAGCAACTTATAATACTGAAAGTAATGATGTATCCAAAATTTGGATAGAAGATAGAGGCAATTTTTGGGATTTCAAAGGGATAATAAATGGAGATGTAAATGCTTTAACTTTTTCAGGAGAAGATGTCCAAAACGTAAGCTATGATTCCAAATTTACAGTTACAAACGGTAAAATTTTAAAGGCTGCTGCTACAACGCCTAGTGGCATGAAAGCCGATAGTGTAGTTTTTGAGATTAAATTTGATGATGATGATCCTGTTGGCAATGGTTTCGATCGTTATCGAATTACTGGATATCGCTATACTGGATTGGCAAATGATGATTAAAAATCAATTGCATATAAAAAACAATTAACTGATCATCTTATTGAATAGAGTCCAAAATATTGCACAAATTTATTTACAGATCAATAATAATGAGTCCGGAATTTCTTCGGACTCATTCTATTTAGATTCAATTTTAACCGTTCATTATTGTAATAACGAATATTCTCTTTTATATTTTTTGATCAGTCTAAGGACTTAAATTCTGTCAGATAGAAAAGTACAGGCTTTAATACTCCAGAGAAGTTTTCAATTCTGGCAATAACTAGATAACTACTTTTTCTGAACATATTTGGGGTAATTTCGCGTGCTTTTAGAAATTGCTGATACCCGCATTGGGTACTGCCAGTCATGCTCAGAATGTAAAATTAGTTGTGAAGCTCCCTTTCCTTAAGGTAGTGCTTTTTTGTGCATATGTATTGTGAAAACTGGTCTATCAGCGAGTTTAAACTTGATCATTTCCTGATTGAATAGATCAATAGTTGGATAAAGATATAATTTATCTCCTTTAATGGTTTGATTGAGAGTGAAATACCAAAATTAGATGCTTAAAAAGATAAATATAAAAGCTATTGATAATAATTTAGGTGACATTATTTCCGATCTCAGTGTGACCAGACAAAAATACTATTAGCGTAATGAAGATGAAATATATGAAGCTTCTAAAAGAATTGACTTTTTGAGAGCTTTTTTATTTTTATATATTTTAACGCGTTTTTTTGTTTTTGACATTTTTCTTGATTTTTTAGACATAAAAAGGTATCTCGAAAAAACTTGGGAAAGGTACGCTAATTTTTCTGTTAAATTTACTCTTTTACAAGAAAGCTCGGGGTGTTGTGAAATAATTATATTTTGTTACGTTGTAATTTTGAGAATATAGTGTTTATTATCAATACTTTAAGTTTTTTGGGTTATATAAATGTTACTACAAAGTTATCTGCGCATTGCAAAAGTTAAAAAAAGTTATAAATTTGCATTTAACATTTTTTTAACAGCTAGCATAGCTCAATTGAAAATGCATGACTAACTATTAGCTAAAAGGAATTATTGAAAAGTAAATTGGCTAGCCGATATTTTTATTGCCAGGAATTTTAAATAAACATACTTAATTAAACATAAACATATGAAACACAAACTACTCAGTTTTTTATTGGGGGGTGCTATTCTAACTTCGGTAGCATTCGCTCAAGAAAAGAAAATTACAGGTAAGGTAGTTTCTTCCAACGGAGAAAATGTTGCCGATGCAACAGTAGCCGTGCAAGGGTCGAACGTTGCTACTAAAACTGATTCACAAGGGAACTACACAATAACCGTGCCAGTGGGGGGGAAATTGATTTTTCGTTCGATAGGTTATGATGATAAAGTAATTACCATAGGAAATCAAACCAATTATAGTATCACATTAACTTCGTCGAACGCTAATTTGGAAGAGGTTGTTGTTGTTGGATACGGAACTGGAAGGACAATTGGGTCAACAGTTGGCTCTATGACACGGGTCAGTAGTGAAGAAATAAAAGGAAAACCTACAGCAAACGCACTAGAGGCTTTGTCTGGTAAAGTTCCGGGATTACAGGTGTTTACATCTTCGGGTGAACCTTCTGCTACGCAGTCTATTCGGTTGGATGGAGTAGGTTCATTGGGAGCAAGTTCAACCCCGCTCATGGTATTAGATGGTATCCCCGTCGGAGCTGGCTCAATTGTATCTATGAACCCTGAAGATTTTGAAAGTATAACCGTGTTAAAAGATGCAGCTGCTACATCTATTTATGGATCTCGCGCAGCCAACGGTGTAATTTATTTTACATCGAAAAAGGGAAGAATTGGAGAGCGTGCGACCATTACAGCACGGGCTCAATATGGATGGAATGATCTTGCATCTAGAAAAGCAGCCGACAACTTTATGACTACAGATGAGTTATTAAATTTTTGGTTAGAAACAGGATATAGAACACAGGCACAAATTGATAAAATTAGACAGGATTGGCCTAATGATACTCGCTGGGATGAATATTATTATAAAAAGAATGTGCCATTAAAGCAATATGATCTGAATGTTTCTGGGGGATCTGAAAAAACACAATACTATATCTCAACTGGTTATATGGACCAAACAGGTTTAATGTACCGCTCTGGTTTCGATCGTATTACGCTGAGAAGTAATATAACTTCTAAAGTGAATAAATGGACAACAGTAGGATTGAATTTGGCTGGTGGTTATGATAGAAGAGAAACCAACGGATGGGGATCTAACAGTACAAATGGCGGTTTATCTTTACTTGCTCCGCCTTTTTATACACCAATCGACGAAAATGGGAATGAGTATTATGATCAAACAATTCCTGGACTAGGTAGATATTCACCGAGATATTTAGCAGACAAAAACCCTTCCAAAGGAAAAAATCAGCAATTTAACCCTAATGCCTTTATCCAGGTGCAACCTTTTACGGGGTTGACTTTGCGTTCTCAAGCAGGGATGGATTATTATAACTATAATATTTCAACTCAACGCCTGCCGTCATACCTAGGTAATTTGGGTAAGGGTACTACTGCTGAAGAACATCAACAAGGGGTGTCGAGAACAATTACCAATACGATTGAATATAAATGGAATCTCCAAAATCTGCATAATTTTACTGTATTAGGAGGTCAAGAATTTACAGATTTTAACTATGAATCCTTCAATGCTTCTGGTGGCGGGTTAACTGACGATCGTTTAATATTGTTGTCTGCAACTACTATTGATAAAGCAGTTGGTCAAACTAAATACGCTTACGCCTACAACTCGTATTTTGGTAGAGTTTCCTATAATTTTAATAACCAGTATTTCTTTGATGGTACTGTTCGCCAAGATGAATCATCGCGATTTGGTAAAAATAATAAAAAGGCAACATTTTGGTCTTTAGGTGGAAAATGGGATGCAAAAAAAGAAGCTTTTTTAAAAGATATAAATTGGCTTAATACACTGCAAGTACGCGCAAGTACAGGTACTCAAGGTAATTCGGATATAGGAAATTATGAATCTTTATCCATCGTCGGTACAAATATTTATGATGGTGCGACTGGATGGTCAGTTTCTAGTCCGGGGAACCCGAATTTATCTTGGGAAAAACAGACAAAAACCACAGTTGGTGTATCTACTAGATTGTTTGACCGTATTAACTTAGATGTTGAATATTTTCATCGGGTTACTAAAAACATGTTAATGGATGTTCCTTATGCTTACACGAGCGGTTTCAGTGAAATTACTTCAAATGTAGGTGGCCTTGTCAACAATGGTTTTAACGTTGACTTTAGTATTGATGTACTCAGAGGAAGAGACTTCTACTTCACACCATATGCTAAATTTGGCGTGGTAAATCAAAAAGTGACTGAATTATTCCAAAATAAGAATTGGTGGGTGGTTCCTAATACGGGAGTAAGCTATGTGGTTGGGCGTCCAGTAGAGTTTTTCTATCCTATCCAAGCCGGTGTTAATCCTGATAATGGTTTAATGCAGTGGTATGTTCCTGGGGATGATATTTCACAAACAAATAAGGATCCTAATAACGTGACATCTGTATTTAGTGCTACAGCATTGCAGCAAAGTACTGGAATCAAACGTTATCCTCCTTTCAATGGCGGATTTGGTTTTGCGTCTGGGTATAAAGGTTTCTTTTTGAATGTTGACTTTACGTTTTCTAACGGAAAATATTTAATAAATAATGACAGGTATTTCTTTGCCAATTCGTATAATTTTGCGGGATATAATCAACTGAAGGAAGTCACTGATTATTGGAAACAACCAGGAGATGTTACAAAATATCCTAAATATGGACAGGTAAACCAATTTGATTCTGGATTATTAGAAAATGCCTCTTTCCTCAGACTTAAAGGGTTAAGTTTTGGATATAACTTACCTAAGTCATTTTTAGCTGGTCAAAAATTCTTTACTGGTGCTAAGATTTACTACACAGGAAGGAATCTGTTTACAGCAACGAAATATTTGGGCCCTGATCCAGAGGTAGACTCGAATTTAACTTATGGACGTAATCCGAATACGAAACAATCTGTGATCGGATTAGAATTATTATTTTAATCATATTTAAAGAATAACAATGAATAAACTAAAATATATACTAGGAGCTCTTTTTATCGGTACATTGATTCAATCGTGTAATATAGATAAATATCCAGAAGATAGCATTGAACTTTCCCAATCGTTCAAAACAGTTAGCGATGCAAAATATTGGGATAATGGATTTTACTCATATTTTAGGGGCAGAGTATATGGAATCTATACCTATGTCACCGATATCCAGGCAGATCAGCTTAATGCTACCGTAGACTATGGAAATAGACTGGGATCTGAACATCGTTGGACTGACTTTTTATCAGGCAATTATGAATTGAGAGATATCTATAGTGGGTATTATTCAGGCATTAATAACATTAATACAGCGTTAGAAGGATTTGCAACAATCCCACTAAATAGTGATGCTGAAAAAAGTCAAATGAGTCAGTATATTGGTGATGCACATTTTGCTCGAGCATATTATTACTTTAATTTAGCGCTTCGTTTTGGAAAGGCCTATAATTCGACTACAGCTTCTTCTGACCTAGCGGTTCCCTTAGTGTTAACACCAGATCTAGAAGGTAAACCTGCTCGTGCTACAATGGAAGCTGTTTACAAACAAATTTTGGCAGACTTATCTGTTGCTAAGACTAATCTTGCCTCTATTCCTGGGAAAGTTGCTTCTACACGATTTACTATCGATGCGGTAACTGCATTGGAGACACGTGTCAAATTCTATATGGGGGATTGGGCTGGAGCGAGAAGCGGAGCAGAGAGTTTAATTAACGGTGGCTTATATCCATTGGTTAAAACTCAAGACGATCTTAAAAAGCTTTGGTTTGAAGATAGTGGTGCTGAAGTGATCTATCAACCTAAAGTAAGCAGACCTGATGAGTTGCCTAATACAATATCTCCTACTTATGGTTATAGCACTGCTAATAGTGATTATAGACCTGATTTTTTGCCGTCAAAGTGGGTTGTTGATAAGTTCTCAGATAACGATTTTAGAAAATCTATTTATTTTCTCGAAGCTAAAGTGACAATGATGGGCAAGAGTATGAATGGTATTGTTGTGAATAAATTTGCCGGGTCTACTGCAACAGGATTAAACATTAATAAAGGAACAAACTATGTAGCCCCTAAAGTCTTCAGAATTGCAGAGTATTATTTAATTGCTGCTGAATCAGCCTATAAATCAGGGAATGAAGCTTTAGCTCTGAAATATTTGAATCTGCTCCGTGTTTCAAGAGGATTAAGTGCCGTTGCTACGTCGGGAAATGTACTTTTCAATGATATCAAAGACGAACGTTTTAGGGAATTAGCTTTTGAAGGATTTAGATTAGATGACTTAAAACGTTGGGGAGAAGGATTCCAAAGAAGAGATCCTCAATCTTTTGATCTAGTGAGAGACGGAAGTGAGTTTTCAAGCAAAAAAGTTGATGCAAATGATCCTAAATTTATTTGGGGATTGCCGGAAAATGATGTGACAATTAACCCTAATTTAATTCAAAATAATGGTTGGTAAGATCAAATAGCAAGTAAAATTTTTTTTATGGGCCTCAGACTTGAGGCCCTATCGTTTGTCGGAAAGGACTAGTTATATATTATTCAAGAAATAATAATTTTCCTTTTTGGAGAAGTTCCTAGATTATGCTGAACAACTTCCTGATTTTGAGAGATCTTCTATTACAAGAAACTGTTTTAAATGGAAATTATAAAAGGTTTAATATTATTTTTAATTTATTTGTGCAAAAGCTATTTCTCCGTTAAGCTTAAAGTATATTTACTATCATTAAATCGATTACAATTACAATTACAATTATTATGAAAAGCAAGAGTTCTCTACCTCTTTTAATTTCCGTATTGTGTCTTTCAAGTTGCCAGAAAGACAATGTTTTAGTTCAGTCAGATGATATTAAATTATCAAAAAAGGCAACAGTAAATGGTACTGGAAATGTTTATACACCTTTTTTCGACTGGGAGGTGAATACCAATATAACCTTGCCTGGTGGGAGCACTAGAATCTTACCTTGGTATAGTAGTGCCATTACCGCAATACCCAATTATATTTTGAATGACTATAAAAAAGCTGATGGTTGGGAACTTGTTTATAACCTATGTCAAACGCCCGGGCAAGTGGGGCAGAATTATTTTATCCTATATAATAAGTTTACAGGTGTTTTGCGAACATTTTATTTTTTAAATGATAATGTTACGTCGGGCTCAAATGGAATGTGGGGGATATCTTTAACGGGAAATAATGCATTGTTAAATAACGCAGGATATTTTGCTTCCCCAATGGATGCAAAAGTTACTAATCCGACCTTTATTTCGTCTAATATTACTAATGAGAGTATTGCTAAGACTATAAATCGTGGGTGGAATGCTTTCGACACGGAGTTTACTTATGACAGTGGAGTAACCCAACCAGTTTATTTCTATATATCTACATATAATAAAAATATTCAGGATGTAGCGTTAACTGGAGATTTAGATTTAAATTCGAATGGATCTATAGTCACATCCTCCTCAAAAAATTCATGGGCCGATGCACGCAGTTCCGCTGCTAAATCAGCTGGATCTGAAGCTAAAAAGTATGTCAACGATAAGCTTTCAGCATCTACATCTTCGGTAATAAAACTCGCAGCTTCTGCGATAAGTAGCGTTGTTTCTGGAGGAGTTAGCGAGTTGGTAACTGCTGGAATTAACTTATTATTCGGATCTTTCATAGGTAAAAAGTCAGTTGATACTTCAACAACACAAAAACTTGAATTTAAGACCCAAGGAACAGTAACACTAAATGGTACGATTACCGGGAGCGAGGCAACTAATGTTTCTCCGGTAGCAAATTTGTTGTTGCCGGGAACTGATTATACGACAATCAATAATACTCTCTATCCATATTTTAACAAACGTTTTGGAGTTTGGAATTTAAAGAAAACACCAAAAGTTTTAATGCCTAAGACAGCCCAGTTTTTAGAAGGTACAACAGATCAATATATTCGATCAGTTGATATTGATCCATCATCAATCCAGGTCGAGATAAATCCTGATTTATTATCTGAAATAACTAATTATACGGTTTCCACAGATTTATTTTATTATGAAAAATTTAATAATAGTCTACAATGGAATGGGCCGTCATCTATAGGTGTGATTCATAATTATAACCAGAATCTAGCCTATGATGATGGTAAAAATGTCATTCTTAAAAATGCTTATGCTCAGGTTTTTTCAGGTCCGACGCCGCCGGCACAGACTGATCCAACTCAGGATTATGAAACTCCTTTAATGAATACAAACTTTACATCAAATAAGTTTGTCGTGAAAGTAACAGTCACACTATATCCGAAGAATGGTTATAATCAAGATCCTATCGTTATAACAAGATCTTATTTGCCGACTTACGAGCTTTATGATTAGGTAATAATTATCTTTAAATAAGAGCTATATCTATTTTAGATATGGCTCTTTTTGTTCTGGGGAGCTTATATCTACTAACATAGCAAACATCTATGATGTTTAAGTTTCGGTTATGACTAATGGGCCAAAAAATCTTCTAGATATATGGGAAACTATATTAGCTGTAATATAGTTGATAATATTGTGCCGAAGTCGTTATAAATGGGGGAGTTCCTACAAGGCGAATCTTAAACTGGCTAACATTACTTATTGTTTTTGGAAAAGTAAGTGTTTAAAACGACAAATATCGCAGGTATTAATGAAGGGTTTAATTCTTGAAAGGATTAAACATGAAAACTGGATTTTAAGAATTAATCGGCAAAAATAAGAATTCATTCGATTGCAGGTGAATTTGACATCCTAAAATACTATTATATGCGGTTATTTGAACGTGGGAATTATTTCCAGATTGTTTATAGCATCTCTTATGGATAGAAATTTTAAAAGAAATCAATATTAAAGATATATAATATACAGCCATGTTACATATAATTTTTTTTAATGGACTAAATGGAAATAAATGTTATTATCAGAGAGTGGCTTTTTAACATGTTTTTTACATCGCTATGTATTACCAAATCGTTAATTTTATGTATATAAATTAATAGACTAACAATTTATTAATATTAACTTAATATTGAGAATCTATTTTTACGCCGTTGAAAGATGATGGAATAGAAGATGGAAAAATGATTCTACTCGTATCATATCATCACAAGCGAAAAAGATAATTTATTTAAAATTCTCATGAAAAAAGCACTTTTACTCTTAGCCCTGATAGGTCCTGTCGTAGCGCTTGCGCAAAATAATAATGCGCCCTCCAGCTATGATCCACATGATATCAAGATTACGGGGTACCTTCAGACACAGTTTCAGAAAGCGCAATCTCCCGGAATTACTTCCTTTTCGGGTGGTGATTTTTCAAAGAATTCGGATAACAGATTTATGATCCGCAGAGGGCGTCTTAAAATTGACCGCGTGGATACGTACTCCAGTATTGTCTTTCAATTGGACGCTACTCAAGACGGTGTACAACTGATGGACGCTTTTATTCAATTGCGTCACCCAAGCCAAAAAGGCCTAAGTTTAACGGCGGGTCTTTTCAATAGACCTTTTGGATACTCTATTGTCTACTCATCCGGCTATCGTGATTTTCCGGAACGGGCACGTGTATTCCAGACTCTGATGCCGAGGGAGCGTGATCTTGGAGGGATGGTAAGCTATCACCCTGGCGGTAAAGCTAAATTCTTAAACTTAGATTTAGCCTTGGTTAATGGTAGTGGCCATTCGGCTAAAGATTATGATTCCAAAAAAGATCTGATCGGTAATCTTGCTTTTAAATTTGATAGCCTAGCGGATAAAAAACTTCATTTGGGATTTGGTGGCTCATTCTATAAAGGTTCGGTTCGTAATGATACGAAAACTTATTATACGCCCAATAGCAATGGTTATACAGCACATACCAGCGACGAGAATGAAGGCCGGGCGATCGGTCGGAATTATTATGGCGCCAATTTACAGTTGGAATTTGATAGTAGCTTGGGAAAGTCCAGCTTTAAAACAGAATATGTTGCTGGTGATCAGCCAGGGGTAGCGGGTGGTGCCGATATCAAAGGGCCTTACGCAAGCAGAAGTTTTACGACCCAACCGACAACAGACCTTTATCAACGAAAATTTAACGGATATTATCTTTGGTTTACGCAAGAGATTGCTAAGACCGGTATAACTGCGCTGTTAGCGTATGACGTCTATGATCCAAATACTAAAGCAAGTGGCATGACAATCGGCATGCCCGATAATTTTACAGCCGACGGAGATGTTAAGTTTAGTACGCTGGGCTATGGTCTTGCATATCAGATTAACAATAGGATAAAATTGACCGTATATAATGAGCATGTAACAAACGAAACCACAAGTTTACCAAACTTTTCGGCTGATCTGAAAGATAATGTCTTCACTACAAGGCTGCTTTATCGTTGGTAAAACGGCTCAGGCTACAATTTTATCGCAATGATCGAAGTTGATCGAAAGGATTCGTATTCGTGTGACTAATGCATTAGGGGGTGCGATTTGATTTAGATGCTGCGAGGGGACTAGATATTTTTCCGAATCCGGCTCAGGGATGATGCGGTAATCCCTAAATAGGATGCTAACATGGCTAATGGAACACGATTTGCCAAACCAGGGTAAAGCTTCAAGAATAGTAGATAGCGTTCTTTGGCATCGAGATTCATCATGGTATTTGCCGTTTTTAGCTTACTTTCCACTACAAAACCATAAAGTTTGGCCATTAACAATGGCCAAACTTTAATTTCCTTTTCAAGGAGCGTAAAATTGTCAAAATCAAGGCTCCAGATCTCGGTATCTGTGAGGGATTCTATATAGTCATTGGAAGGTGTTCGATCCAAGAAGCTCTGAAGATCCCCAATAAAACGACCTTCATAGATAAAATAACGCGTAAAATCGTCACCTTTACTATTGTAATAGAGCGAACGGAATACCCCCGATTCCACAAAAGCAATGCTATTGTTTACTTTACCGCAAGCGACAAAATAGCTTGACTTTGGAATACTTTTTTTTTCGAATGCCTGTCGAATTAAGTTCTCTTCTCGCAAATCGAGCTGTCCAAATTTTCGGATGTATTCCAGTAATTGCTCCATGTTACCTTTATATTACTTTGCTAAGTTAATCAATTCTTCACGTTGAGGTCCTGTTGAAAGATACTTTATGGGAACTTGTAACTCTTCTTCTAAAAATGAGATAAATGCACCCAAGGTTTCTGGAAGTAAGTTTGCCTGCTTGATATTAGAGAAATCGGTATTCCAACCTTTTAAAGATTTCCAGATCGGTTTAATTTCTTGTTCAGCGGATTGGGGAAATGCTAAGGAAATTTTTTGTTCATCTATTTCATAATGTGTACAGACGGGAATCTCAGCCATTTCGTTTAAGATGTCGGCTTTCGTAAGAACAAGCTGAGTGACTCCATTTAACATGATGGCATATTTTAATGCTGGAAGATCCAGCCAGCCGACACGACGGGGACGCTTGGTATTGGAACCGAATTCAGCTCCTTTTTCCCGTAAATCATTGGCAGCTTGTCCTGTGATCTCGGTTGGGAAAATGCCATTACCCACACGGGTGCAATAGGCTTTTGTAACGCCATAAATTTTGTCCACCAGTTTAGGCGACACGCCCAAGCTTACACAGGCTGCGGAGGCAATCGTATTTGATGAGGTCACATAGGGATAACTTCCATGGTCGATGTCAAGTAGGGTTGCCTGCGCACCTTCCGCCAATACCTTCTTGCCATCTTGGATAGCCTTGTTAAGAAAGATTTCAGTATCTATAATTGATACTTGCTTTAACGAAGTGCATCCTTGAATAAAATCGTGATAGAGCTCTTCGAATGCAGGCATTTCTTGCCCGAGAAGCTGTAGTTCATTGTATTGACGATTTAAAATTTGATATACGTCCGTATTAAAACTATCCGAGTGAATATCACCAACACGAAGGTTCTGTCTTAGTATTTTATTGGAATAGCTTGGCGCAATTCCATTTTTGGTCGTTCCTATCGTGCGATACAATGGAGACTGTTCCATATAGATATCCCAATAGCGATGGGTAGGTAAAACGAGATGCGCTTTTTGGGATATCAAAATCCTATTGAAGAGATCTTGATCTGGCATAATGTGCGCTAGTTCTTCAATTTCCGCTTTGAATGCTAATGGGTCAACCACCACACCGGTGCCAATAATGTTTTTGACATGCGACGAAAAAATTCCCGATGGGAGTAGTTTAAGCGTAATTTTGTTACCTTGATAATAAATACTATGTCCGGCATTCGCACCTCCATTAAATCGAGCGATAATGTCATAGTCGCTTCCGATCAGATCAATGAATTTTCCTTTACCTTCGTCTCCCCATTGGAGCCCAATTAGAATGTCCATATTGCGTTTGTCTTGAATTTATGGTCAAAGCTAGGGCTTGCAAAGCGGAGGACAATTGCCATTTGGCAAAAAGTGCTCCTCATTATCATTTGACAAGCAGTCTTAATGCGTTTAGATTGCGCTTAAGCTTGTTTGTGTCCCAACTGTTGTACTTTTTGTAGCCATTTATTCCGTTTAATAGGATCGGAAGTTTTGATAATTCCGATATAGGTGACTTTAACGGGCGATATTCCACAAAATTGAAGGGTAGATCTTTTTAGTTGATTAACACTTGGTCTGCCGTAAACTAATGCATAATACCAACTTGGTTGATCGAGTGTTGTAATAATCCGGGCAGATTTTCCTTTTAGCAATTTGTCCCAAAAAAGAGAATTTTCGCGGTATTGAAAGGCCCGTCCAGGTAAAAATAATCTATCGATAAAGCCCTTCATCAAGGCAGGAAGACCGCCCCACCAAACGGGATGTATCCAGACCAAATGATCGGCCCATAAGATGTCCTCCCAGGCAAGAAGTAGGTCCTGCTCAAGTTCTGTCCGTTTACGATAACCAAATTCAAGGTTTGGATTGAAGTCCAGGTCAATAATATGGATTGTTCGTACTGTAGCTCCGGACGCTACCGCAGCTTCTTGATAAGCATTTGCAATGCCAAAATTGAAGGATTCCCGATTCGGGTGACCATTGATAATCAGTATTTTTTTCTGCATGATGTCGTATTACATCACAAAAGTAGCGATAGAACCACCGTCTTTATAGGACAAATGTCTAAAAAGAAATTTCGCTGCGAATACGACTTAAATGACGTTGTGTAATGCCCAAATAGGATGCAAGATATTGTAAAGGAAGTTGTTGGATAAACTCAGGATGATCTTTGAGTAAATTGGCATAACGTTGTGATGCGGTTTCTTTTTGCAATTGAAAGACGCGCTTTTCAAGCTCAAGATATTGTTCCTCGGCAATCATTTTAAGGTACTTTGTCCATTTTAGGCTATTTATAGCGAGTGTATCAATGGTGTTTTTTTTGATCGTCCATAGTTCGGCAGGGGTGATGGCCTGCATGGTCTCCGTACTCGGCCCGCCTGTAATAAAGGAGGAGTAGGCCGCTATCCAAGTATTGGGAAAGCGGAAACAATAGGTAATATCTTCCTTGTTTGCACTGCTATAATAAGAACGGAAGATCCCTGATTGTATAAAAGCAACCTCATGACAAGGTTGATTCTCTTTAACAAAAAAGTCGTTTTTGTTCAGCTTTCTGTATTCAAAAAGCTGAACAATTTGATTGATCTCTTCTTCCTCGAACAGATGCAAAGACCGAAAATATGCTGCTATCATGAAGTCCAAACTTAGAAAAATTGCGGTGTTCATGCAAAATAAATTCGATGTGATTCAATCGACGCTATGTTTAGTTTGCCGATTGAGCAATAGGTAGATTTTTAATTCGCGTTTTAATTCGCATCGATTAGAATTGCCAATTGCAGGCACATTTGATCGGAACGATTGCTCCATGCATGATTCGTGCCACGCTGGATGACAATATCGCCGGCCTGTAAAAGCGTTTCTTCTGTGTCTGTAATCAAGTAAATCTCCCCTGAAAGAATAACGATGTAATCTAAACTTGCTGTCTGATGCATGAGGGGATGAGGGATGCCAATCGCTGTTTCTATACCAAGGTCCCGATCAGGTGGGATCTGTACATAGCGGAAGTACGTGCCATTTTTGATGACTTGGGGTATAGCAGTGTTTTCTATGGGATGCTCTTTCTCAAACTTGGCCGGCATTTGACTGGTTTGCCAGATATCGGAAATAACGAGATTGGGATAGTGCTCCGATACATTATCGACCAATGCATCCGCTTCGATAAAGGATTTGCCGGCACGTATGCCTGTCACGATTCGTCTAGGTATAGTTCTCATTGATTTTGTATAATTAATTTATTGCCTTGAGTCTGGTTGTTTTTCAACATTAGATGCCCTTTTTCTATTGTTTCGGGGCTCAGTTTACCAATAAGATAAATAGGGGCGGATTGAATAATTTCTTGCTCAATATTGTGTCTGATCCGATCCAGCCCATTTTTGAAATAGGTATAATTTAGTTTTTGCGCGTGGATAAAGTTGGATATATTGATGATCTGTGCGGCCGAACTAAATAGTTGGCCTCTTGCTGTCGCGGTCGTAAAATGTGTGATGTCGATATAAGTTCCATAGGGTTTTAGTACTGCGGCGGCAACTTCCGAGAGATGCTGACCCACCGCATCGATAGCGACATCAATACCCTGCTGATTACTTCTACGCTTGATTATTTCCGTTAAATTCTCTTTTCGATAATTGATGATGCTGTCTTTTTGCAGTCCTAGTTGGTGTAATTTTTCAATACTGCTTATACTTCCTGCAGTTGCCACGATATTTTTAATGCCGTTAGCCAGGAGTAATTTTAATACAAAAAGACCCACGCCTCCAGACGCGCCGGTTAGGAAAATATGGTCTTGCGGATTAATTGTTGCTCTGTCGAAAACCTGTAATGCGGTGATGCCAGCGGTAGGAAGTGCTGCTGCTTGCTCAAAAGAAATATTTTTTGGCTTAGGGGCAACGAGGCCGGCTGGTAAATGAATGTATGCTGCATAGGTCCCGTTGCTGCCCATGCTACCACAGGCAAAAAACACTTCATCTCCAATTGCATATTCACTTACTTCTGAACCTTTATCTGTAATAATTCCTGCCCCTTCTCTACCAAGTATGGGGGAATATAAATAACGTCGTTCAAATTCATTTTCACGCATTTGGTAGTCTATGGGATTGATTGCGGAAGCTATTATTTTAATTTTCACCTCGTTGGGCTTCAATGGAGGAAGGTCAACGTTGGCATTTATCAAATGATTGTCTTGATCTAATATAACGGCGTTCATAACTCTATCTATTTTAAGGGATGAAAAATCAAATTGAAAATAATTTACACTGCATCCATAGATTTTACATCTTATATAGTTGTTATGACAAATCTACCTTTCCTTTGCTATATATTTGTTGGTAGTTAACAAGTGGTAACTAGTTGTTAGAAATCAATATGGGACAAGTTTTGGACGGAAATCAAATGCGGGAGGCGAGTTGTACAGAAGAATTGCGCGCTATGCGTGACGCGCTGGATATTTTGGGTGGAAAATGGAAATTGATGATATTACGTTATTTGGCTAATCGGGAGTTGCAGGAAATCCATTTCAAAAAAATGGAACGGGAGATTCAGGGAATTTCTGCAAAAGTGTTGACAAAAGAACTTCGAGACCTTGAATTAAACTTGTTAGTCGCCCGCCAGCCAAGTGAAGACCCCGTAAAAGTGTTTTATAAAATTACGGCCTATGGTAAAAGTGTGTTCCCCGTCACCGAATCTTTGGTCAGTTGGGGTTTGGAATACCGAGAGAAAGTGAAACAGGAACTCGCTGTACTAGCGAAATAACAATTTATTCCGATTGACGAATTACCTTTTTGATCAGTGAAATCTGACCAAGGTGATAATAGCTATGTTCGATTACAGCTTCGATATTTCTGAGGTAAGATCCATACTTTTTATCAATAAATGGCTGGTCGAAGAGGTTTTCTTCAAATTGGGCAATGCTGTTGGCAAATGTGGCTGCGTTTTTTAGGAATCGATCTACGAGTGTATCCCAGTCTGCTTTGGATCGGATAGGCGGGATATCAAAGCTATACTTATCGCTGATTTCCAATTTTCCGTGTTTAAATGCCATCAGTAACCCCTCGAGGTAATAATTGATATGATAGGTTAGGGCAGCGATGGAATTCAGATCATTTATTTTGATTATGGCTTGTTTCCAGGTCGTGTTCAATAGTTGTTCCTGATAGTTGGTGTTGGCAATCCAACGTCCATTCAAAAAAACTTCGCGAAGTCTGTCTGCAAGAAATATACGTCTTTCCATTTTGTGTTAAAATTTTCCAATGATTAGTTTTTTCCTGCCTTTTTGCCATTATTTACCCGTTATAGCTATAGGAAGAATTAGTATTGATTTTCTAATTCCAATTTACATACAATTTTCCTATTCTTCATCTTTGGTTAATCTCTTGTTAATAAGACTTTCCTTTTTTTGTATAAAGTCATTGTTACCAAGATATCATGTTTGCACTAACCGGAAAAGATCTAAGAAATATTTGGGACCAATTTGTGGCAGAGGAGTGTGAAGAATCATTTTATACGTTATATAAACATTATTACCACTATCTCTCTTATTTGGGGCTAAAAAAGAAAATGTCGGTACAGCGTGTTCAGGATAGCGTGAATGATGTGTTTCTACATCTATGGGAGAAAAAGTCTAGCAATCGTCAGATACGTAATCATCATAATTATATTATTACGGTTTTCTTTCAAAAACTTTTCCGCAAGGAATCACTGAAGCTGACAGATTTGGATTTTGTGGAAGAAATCCATGATCCGTCAATCCATCACTCTGTTGAAGACCAACATATCCGTGCGGTAACAACAAATACAGTAACACAGTTGGTTGCAGAGCATATGGAGCAATTAGGGACAAAACAACGATTGGTGATTTACCAACGATTTTTTTTGGATCTTTCTTATCAGGAAATCGCTGATGCCAATCAGGTTTCGATCCATACGATCTATAATACCATCTATAAATCACTAGAAAAAATAAAAAATAATCTTTCTAGTGAACAAGAAATCTTTCTTAAAGTTGCCGTAGGGCTACTTTCTTCATTTTTGTTGATTTTTTCTTAAAAACGAGTAGTGAAAAAATGACCCTGCCCACTCTATTGTATAAATTACGATTAGAGTAGTATGAACGAACTTAATTTGCAAGCGTTATTATTGGACGAATCTTTTGTGAACTATTGTAAGGGAACAAATAAAGAGGATATCGAAAAATGGGAAAAATGGTTACAAAAATATCCTGAACATAAAGCGTCCATCGCGGAGTTGCAGGAAACCATTGTGGCAATGGGACATTATGCGGGCGAACTATCCGTTCAAACAAACTATGAGCGTTTGCAGTCTCAAATAAAAAAGCGCGCTAACCAGCACAGCTTCATAGAAATTGGTACGGCTGTCTGGTTAAAAATTGCGGCGCTCCTAGTCGTTGTTGGCGCTATCTCACTGTTTCTATTTAAACAACAGCTTGCTGAAGAACAGCCAAAAAACGTACAGCATATCGGTGCTCCGGGAAAGGATGATGCCTTATTGACATTAAAAGATGGCTCCGTTGTTTCCTTAGCTGATATAAAGAATGGAAGTGTTGTTGCACTTCAGGGCGGGGTAGAAATACAAAAGAACAACGATGGTGAATTGGTGTATAAGGCTGTTGAAAAGGAACGGATTGCCAGTACAGCAATGAATAAAATTGCGACGAATAGGGGAAATCAATATCAAATTATATTGCCAGATGGATCGAAAGCTTTCCTCAATGCAAATTCAACCCTGACATATCCTTTGAAATTTAGTGAAAACGAACGGCATGTCCATATGACCGGAGAGGTTTACTTTGAAATTGCAAAAATTGAGACGGAAATGGGAGGGGGAAAACGAATTCCTTTTTACGTGGAGACAGCAAATCAAAAAATAGAGGTACTTGGTACGCATTTCAATGTCAACGCATATGATGACGAACCTTATACAACAACAACTTTATTGGAGGGAAGTGTACGCGTTAGTTCGAAAAAAAGAAATGAATCGGTGCTCTTAAAACCAGGGCAGCGGGCCTTGTTAAATGAAGCCCTGCGTGTAGAAAATGTGGATATTTCTCAGGAAGTAGCTTGGATAAATGGTGACTTTGTTTTTAAAGGAGAGGAGTTAGTAAGTCTGCTGCGTAAAATTTCAAGGTGGTACAACGTGGATGTAACATGTCCTGAACGACTTGAAAAGTTGAAATTTGATGGTATGGTATCGCGTTCTCAACCGCTATCTACCATTATTGATATGTTGCAAACAACAGGAAAAGTAAAATTAACGCTAAATGGAAGGAGGCTTATTGTGATAGATTGACCTATCTAATTTTTACGATAAGCCGGATAAAAAACAACCAAAGGTGCTGGTAACACCTTTGGTCAATGTGTTAAGCTTATCGATCATGTTGCGATTCAATGATCATCAAATAATATTAACAACAACAAATATATGAGTTTTTATCAATGCATGCGTGTTATGAAAATCACCATGGTATTTTTAACTTGTTTGTTGGTGAAAGTCAGTGCGTTTACTTACGGTCAACGTATTACACTTAACAAACAAAATAGTCATATCCCAGCTATATTAAAAGAAATAAGGCAGCAGAGCGGTTATGACTTTTTTTACGATAATGGGCTCTTTAATCGAGCAAAACCCGTTAATGTCAATCTAAACAATGCAACTGTTGAAGAAGCATTGAATATATGTTTTGCAGGACAACCGTTCGGTTATGTTGTGAAAAATAAACTGGTTGTTGTTACGGCGCTTCAGACTGCGCTGGAAAAGCCCGCCGATGTATTGCAGCAGCGCTTGGCTGGTCGAGTCATTGATCAACAGACAAAAAGGACATTGGCCAGTGTTTCAATCCGTGTTAAAGGGACATCTGGAGGAACGAATTCTGATGCAAATGGAAACTTTTCGCTATCGATTTCTAAAATTCCTACTGTTCTCGTTCTTTCCTATCTGGGCTATCAGACCAAGGAAATTGAAATTAATGATGTGAAGGAAAACCTTGTCATTGGGTTGAACCCTCTTGCTACAGCATTGGAAGAGGTCACCGTTCAGGCAAGGCGTAAAATGAACACTGAAACGGCCGTGCTGGAAGAACGTAAACGCGCTTCTATTGTACAGGATGCTATTTCGGCCGAATTGATTGAGCGTACGGCCAGTATCACGACTACACAGGCATTACAACGCGTTACTGGTGTTACGGTGACTGATGATAAATATGTTGCGATAAGAGGGCTAGGTGATCGATCTGTGATCGGTCAGTTGAACGGCGTAAGATTGGCTTCATCTGATCCTGACCGTAGTGCCATCCCGTTGGATCTCGTTCCGGCTTCTTTATTGGATAATATTACCGTTTATAAAACAGTAACACCAGACAAACCTGCCGATGCTGCTTCGGGTATCGTTGAGCTCAAAACGAAATCTGTGCCTGAGAAAATGACATTTGAGCTTATCGCTCAAACCGGGCTCAATTCGAACATTGGTTTGGGGGGGAATTATAACAGCTTTTGGAACAGTGAGATGGGATTATTGGGAACACGAATCAATAAAAAAGACCTTTCCTCGGATTTTCTAAATCTTGCAACGCAATATCCCAATGGATTAAGTTCTATCCAGGATATGATCGCCAATAGCAACTATAGTCCCTCAGGATATCAGGAGGTAAACCGGGTTAATACAATTATGAAAGGGTTTGATCCCGTTATGACGACTCGATACCGCCGCGCACCCATGAATCAACTTTACTCGGCAACATTCGGTAATAGTTATGATGTTTTTGGAAAACACAAACTGGGGATTGTCGTCGGAGGAAATTATTATAGAAGAACCGCTGATATTTATCAGGGCGAACTGACCCAGTATAGCATCTATCAAGGGGTAGTGACTGGTAACCCTGATATTTTTAGTTTTAGGAATATCCCTAATTATATTACACCGAATAGTCTTTTTATGGGGAAGTATCAAACTTATCGTGAAAATACAGGAACCGAAACACTAAACTATGGTACACTTGTAGGGGTCACCTACCGTTTTAATCCACAGCATGAGGTCAGTATGCAATATTTGGGAAGCTGGGGAGGAGAGTCTATCGCAACAAATTTAAATGGACGCTATGAGTATTCGGGCTTGCCTGGCGAAGTCAGAAGTACTATTCATTCGCTTAAACAGACTTTCCGTAATCTGAATACCTTTAACCTACAGGGCGAACATAAGTTTTTGAAAAATGAGCTCTCGCCTCGTTTGAGTTATAATGTTGCAACGTCAAAGTCCACGCAGAATGACCCGGATTTTAGATTTGCAAGTCTTGTAGACTACAAACCTCGGGGTGGGGGATGGTATCGACGTCCCATTATAGGTGAGCAGGCTCATTTTGATGACTATGTATATTCTGAACATCTCTATGCACTTACATCGGGCTATGTAAACGGATTTGGAAATTACGGTATTATTCAAGCGGAACCTAATGGTCGGAGATGGCGGAATTTGAACGAAGATAATTTTAATGCAAAAGCTGATCTGAGTTTTCCTTTCAGGCTATTGGGTGAAAAGCAGTTGTTTAAAACGGGGTTCAATTATTTATTTAGGGATCGTAAATTTACAGAAAACCAGCTGTTTCTGCCAGGTTCAAATTTTACGGGTAATAAGGCCATTCCTTTGTATGACGTCCAAGGCAATTTAGACCGTTTGGTAAGCAATGAAATTGTAGGTGTTGTATTACCAAAAGCGGGACAGGGTGAAGGTATGATGCCAGTAGGTGGATTTCTATACAATAGCCAAAAATCGCCAAATAACTACAAGGGTTATTTTGAAACCAATGCATTATATGGTATGCTGGATCTCAAGATTGCTGAACGATTCCGCATGGCTGGAGGAGTTCGGTTTGAGATGACAAATATTGGTTCGGCAGTGGATACTACTAATGTATTTTTAGACCCTGCACTGACCGCAACATCTCCAGATGGTACACGTATTCCACTGGATCCGATTAATCCCAATTCTGTCTATAAAACAAAATATAAACCATTCTATTCAGTCAATGCAACCTATACGTTGAATGACAACATGAATTTTCGTGGGGCCTTCAACACGACCCTGGCTAGACCTGAATTGCGTGAGATTACCAATGTATTTGAATTTGATGCCTTTCAAATGGGCTTAGTTGTTGGTAATCCCAATTTGAAAAACCAATATACCCAAAATGCGGATTTTCGTTGGGAATGGTTTCCTGCTAAAGGAGAGGTTATTGCCGTGTCAGCTTTTGGAAAGCGTATAGAAAATCAATTGGTTAAGGTATTTAATCTAAAAACCCAAGGGTTAGCTGCTACTTATCCGGAATTTCCAACCATCCAATTTCAGAATGACGGTAATATTGGTAAGGTATGGGGATTGGAATTTGAAGTTGTCAAGAATTTGGGAACCTTATATGATCCTTTAAAAAACTTGTTTTTGGGTACCAATCTTTTATTGGCACAAAGTGAAATTAAAAAATCTGAGGAGCGTTATGAAGCAAATCGTTCACTGGATAGATATACGCCAAAAAATAGTCCGTTGTTTGAACAGGCTCCTTATTCGATTAATGCTTGGTTAAACTATGATAACGACAAATCAGGAACCGATCTCACAGTGACCTTTAATATGGTTGGGGAACGCTTAGTCCAAATTAATCTGACAGGGGAACCCGATCTGTATACACAGCCCGTGCCTTACCTTGATTTTGTTTTTTCTCAAAAGCTCAATAAACGGATCTTGTTTAAAGGCTATGCCAAAAATATAATGAATCCTGCTATTAAAACTGTTTATGCAAATCCGCAAACCGGAGGAAAGTGGTATGGAAATGAGTATATCAACAGAAGTTATAAGCGCGGGGCAGAAATTATGATCGGTTTTACCTATAACTTATTTTAATCTAATGAAAATCAGTATGTTTAAGCGTGTGGGGCGTCGGTTTTTTGGTGTTACAGCTTTATGTTTTTTATCCTTTGTTTCTTGTAAAAAGGAAAAACTGGATGTGATTAATGACAATCGTCCTGTAACTGAAAACCGGCCAAATTCAAATACTAGAATTGTTAATCTATCTGACTTTAATCAGGTTATTGCTAATGGCGACAGCTTGACAAGTTTTGTTGTGTTGCATCCGTTAAATCCGGGGAATCATAAATATCCTGGAACCTCATATTTCCCAACAGACGGACGTTTGACAAAGACATGGACAGTTCCACAAGATCTTTTTGACCAGAAAGAAGAGGCAGACCTTACGTTTGCAGCTCGCTTTTATCAGGGTTTTGGTTTGAACCATGATTTTAAAGTCAAGGTTGACAATAGTTATGAGCAACCTAAGGATTATTTTTTGCTTCCTTCTTTAATCATGAATGGTCAACCTGAAGTTGTTGCATTAACGCGGGCTATGACTAGTCCCAGTAAGCCGGACCATTTTAAGATTCGGATTGTTAACCTAGCTGGAGCGATCAAAAACCCTTCCAATGGGATGGGCGGTGCACAGGAGAATCTCGTTGGTGCAATATCGTTAGCTTATGCTGATGGTACTTTGGTTGATCAAAAAACGAATGATATTTCTGTCGCACGCCGCAATTCAGACTATATTGAACTGCCCTATGGGACCTATCAGTTTAAAATATTGTTAGCGGATGGCAGACCCCTCCCTTCTTTGGGCTCAGGGCGGTTTGAGTATGGGCTTATTGATTTACCGACTTCCACCATTCCAAAAGATTATGCAAAGTCTACTAATTTTGCTTATGCTCCGATTCAGGATTTTCAACCTGGTGGTGTTTATACGATCGTAGTCACCCCGCAGCGATTTAGTTATTTCTCAAATGAGATGAACGAAACAGCTGAGGCCTATCAAAATTCGTTTCAGATTATCACAGACATTGCAGCGCAGGTTAATCAAAGTTATTTGAGGATACAAGGTGTAAATGCATATAAGGATCAATCGATAGGGTTTAAGGTCGATGGAAAGGTTATTGCCAGTGGTATCGGATTTGGAAAAGGAAGTAATTATAGTGTGTTTACCCAGAAGCAATATGATATAGAGGCTATAGATGCAACTGGAAACGTACTTGCGACGATTAAACAGGAATTGCGGAGCAATCAAAATTATACGTTATGGCTCTATCCTGACCTAAATGGAAAGGCTCAGTTGCTTCTCATTTCCAATGATCTGAGTGGTACGCTCCCTTTACCGGCTGAAGACGATGGGACATACAGCCGGCTAGCTTTTAAATTCTTCAACTTTAATCGCTTTTTAAATCTATCGGCAAGCAATCCTTATATCACCTTTACACTGCCTAACGGACAGCCTTTCGGGAACAGCGGTAATGTAAATCTGCAACCTGGGATCCCTTCGATTAATATGCCTTATACCAATGTAAATATTATGACGAATCCCTATGCAATAATGGCTTATCGTTCTAAACCAGACGTAATACCAGGTGTCTGGGCCGACGATATTGACGTATTGCAATCGACCAAGTTTATAGCAAATAAATCGCTGTATACAACCATTGGAAGGCCTCTGCCAGCATTTGAGCCAGGAATTTATACTGTAGCGTTGATTGGGAAAAGTGGTTCGGGATCGTCCGATAAGGAAAAAGCGCGAATGATCATTATCAAACATAATAAATAATGAAAAAGCAAAATATATCAAATCGTATTTGGCTATTGGCCATTTTTATACTATTGCTTGCTTCCTGTACGAAAATTGAATATACACAGATTGCCGAGCCGGCTTATCTACGTGTTTTTAATAATGTCAATTACGTACAGACTATGGGTAGCAAGGATGATAAAGTACCCTATTTCTGCATGCTTATCAATCCGAAAATAGGATCTGATGGAAAATTTACAGGAGCGGAAATTGTAGGTGATTTCTTGGATAAAAGAGATCCTTATGCTCCCCCATATCCTTCTCACATCGGGAACAGTACAGACCCAAGCAATCCCGAATATCCAGGAAAGGAAAATGTCCTAGTCGGTCCTATTTTAAACGGATTTGACTTAAGTAGCTGGGCTCAGGTACCCTCAGGCGAGGTAAGAGTCGTATTTGCGTATCGTCCAAAAAATACGGTACCCTTCTTTGAATTGGAAGATCGTTTGAAAAATGACATTCTGATTGACACGGTGATCAATCTTCAAAGTAAAGAAGTTTATACACTCCATCTTTTGCAAAGGGATTTTATAAAGAAGGATCATGGAATCTTATTGAGACATGAAAATTTCTATAAGCTCCCATTATCAGATTCATTGGTGTATGTAAACTTTTACAATATGAGTGCAAAAGGGTTCTGGGAAGCTGATGCAAGCTTAAAAGATGATGATTATAGGTTGAAAAGCTTCAAAAATGGTGTCAAAGAAGAAATGAATGTGTTTTTGTCACTTTATGAAAGTCAGGAAGAGCTCAGCCATTATGCTGCGAAAGTAAATGGTTACCAAGGGCGTTTTTTGACAACCGTTAAACGTAATACAAGTTCAAATGAAGTGAATGCATATGCAAGTTTTCCGTTATGGGCGAGTAGTAAATCCAACGGTATCCGCACAGCTATTTGGCAACGATTTGACTTTTTTACACCTGGAATGGACCCCGTCACGAATCCATTTTATGATAGTGAGACAAACACAGGTAGCAACTGGGCTGTACTTAATTGTCTCCTGAACGGAAAAGTAGGGTTGACCAGTAATGAAAACGGAACACTGCTTCCAAATTTGTTGGTCAACGTACATTCGGGAAAGGATAATCCACGCACTTTCGCAACGGTCAATACGATCGAAATTGTCAATGGTCGCGTCTACCTAACTACCATACAACGAAAATATGCTCCACCTATTTACTAAAATTAGCAGAAATGATTCAATATAATAGCAAAATAGAACAGAAGGTATCATTGCTTCATGCTATGGGCTGGTTTTCTACGTGCTTATTTATTTTGTTGCTACAAGGCTGCAAACATGATAATCTCACGGTGCCCCAACCTAATGAAAATATACGACCGGCGGCCGATTTTATTCATAATAATTATGAAATGCGCCTCTTTGACGCGGCGCTGGAGAAAACGGGTCTGAATGTCGAACTAAATGGCAAAGGTCCATTTACAGTTCTCGTACCAAACGATCTCGCTTTTAATGAGATCGGTGTGTTTCGTCCAACCGATTTTGATCGAATGAATAAGGATAGTTTGCGGAGACTGATTTCCTATCATATTCTCCCAAGGCGCCTTTATGTGAGCGATATTCCGAGCAACTCGGTGGATTTTAGGTATGCAACACTCGAAGGTTCCGAATTGTACGCCTCAATCGGTTCTATCTCACCTGGGGCTACTACTCCAACAAATATGCTTTTTTTTAGCGGAGCGAAAGCGATCCGCAAAGACGTGGTTTTATCCAACGGAGTGTTGCATGTGCTGGATAAGGTAATGAAACCACAATTTGAGAAAAATATTCAGGATTGGCTCAGTGACAGGAAAGACTATACTGTTTTTGTGGCTGGACTGAAGAAATTTGGTCTGTGGGAACAGCTGGCTGAAAAAGGCCCATTTACGGTATTTGCACCAACAAATGAGGCCCTAGAAAAGAGAGGGGTTACGATGGAATTTTTGGATAGTGCTGTTCCACAGAATTATGTCGCTGAGGTATTGTTTGGTGCCTACATCATGTACGATAAACATTTTTTTATATCGGATTCGCAAGTTTTTACTGTCATTAATTCGAATGGTAATTACAAATACCACTTGAAAGATAAAGTACATTATATGGAATATTTTGCCAACGAAGTCTATCCGACCTGGAAATTGAGTTATAATATGAGACTCCGGGACAATGATACTTTCTATTCGATTATACTCGCTGATGTAACTTATGATGTCGGCGCTAAAATGGACTATTTGTGTAGTAATGGTCTGGTACATGATTTAGATCGAGGGCTGGTGAGCCCAGATCAAGCGATAAAAAAAGGAAAAGATGAAAAATAAATCAATAAATGCCGTTTGGTATATGCTGTTGTTATGTACTACTGCTTTGTCTGTACTGTTATCTTGCCAAAAAACTGAGTTCATGCCGGAGCTTGTGGGGGAGGAAGTTCCCTATAAAAACGAAGCTTCACAGGATGTTACGCAACTATTGACAAAGCATAACGAAGCAAAAGTTTTTTTAACAGCATGGCAGAAAAGTAACATTGTAGCACTGATCAAGGCTGCTGGAGTCAATACAAAAGTGACCGTATTGGTGCCAGCCGATAATGCGTTGAAGCAAGTTGGAATAACACTAGAGACTGTTCAAAAAATGACTACTGAGGAAGCTGCCGATTTCGTCCAATTTTACAGTTTTTTAGGAGATCTTAACCAAATTAAACTTGGTAAATATAGTCTCATGGTTCGCTCGATGTTAAAAAATCAAAATTACCGCGTACCTTTTTATGATAATACCGAGCCAGTTGGCAGACGTTACGACATCTATGCTTATCGTCATTATCTCGCTGTGAAAGATGGCGATTTGCTAGTCAATGGTAAGTCTAAAGGAAAATTAGCTTATGAACCCGCGACAAATGGCGGTATCTATATGTTGGAAAAAGTGATCGAAAAGCCTACTATGACCATATTGGAGGCGCTAATAGCCGATGGAAGGTTTACTTTTTTTGTGGAATCCCAACGTTTGTCCGAGGAAATGTTTTATGAAAAAATGTTGGATGATATTGAACCTCTATGGGGATATCGTATGAGTAAAGAGGAATTTTTGAGCTATTATCCAGAGGCCAGAGTTCCCTATCAACGAGGCTGGGATATAGATAGGGATCCATTTTACAATGAGATACCTAATATTAACCTGACAGCCACCTTTGCACCAACAGATGATGCCTTTCGAAAAGCAGGGTTTAAAAGCGTGGCCGATATTTTGGCTTTTAATGC
Source organism: Sphingobacterium sp. UBA1897 (assembly GCF_002337775.1). NCBI lineage: Bacteria > Pseudomonadati > Bacteroidota > Sphingobacteriia > Sphingobacteriales > Sphingobacteriaceae > Sphingobacterium > Sphingobacterium sp. UBA1897. The sequence continues at coordinate 130,295 of NZ_DDGR01000027.1, read as the reverse complement.
TAAAAGGGGAGATGTAAGATACGACGACATGTATTTTGAACCACGTGGAGCATATCCGACAGATACTTTATTCAGTTTTCATCGCAATTGGGGCAGAGTGTTTGCAACTAAGGATCCTGCATATGGCATAGCGCTATCTAATAATACCGTCTTTTATAGTAATGATCTGGATCCTGCCTTGTTAAACGATTACTATGTGAATATAGGGGGGAATAGTCAGGTTCAATACGCTTATAAAATGCCGTTAGCTTTTTCTAAAAATGGAAACCAGATCCAAATGAAAATCAAAGAAGCCGAGCAAGCACCGATCAATATTATTGAGACAGATATCAATACGGTCAATGGACCGATCCACGTTGTTGATAATCTACTGCTTCCAAAAGGATTTAAACTTAAATAAAAGATGAGACGACATAATTTTAGTTATAGCAAGTGTAGCCTATTTTTGCTGACGATCAATCTATTATTTGCTTGTAAAAAGGAAGAAAACACGACGAATTTTGATAATAATAAGGTCAACTTGGTCGTTGCTGATAATTTTAATTTATCGGTATTTAATGCTGCATTACGCGTCAGTAATATGGATAAGGAGTTGCAAAAGGGCGAAGGTCCCTATACTTTGCTTGCTCCATCCGACAATGCCTTTGGAAAGGCGGGGTATCCAACTGTCGTGAGCATGCTGTCTGAACGCGCAGCGATAGTTTCTAATATCGCTAATTATCATATACTGGATGGAAAATATGAGCTCAATAAGCTTCCTTTTCTGTTCAATCAAGAATTGAAAACACGTCGCGGTAAGGTTTATGCCACACATTGGGTAAAAGGAGCTGATACAGTACTGACACTGAATGGAGCGCGTATATTGACACAAAATTTGCCTGCATCTAATGGACTGATTCAAGTGCTCGACCGCGTTATGACTCCCTATGTACATGATAAGATTGTCGATGCTATCAACGCAGATGCGAGTATCAGCATATTTGCTCGTGCTATAAAAAGGACCGGCATTTTATCCGAAAAAACAAATCAGGGAGCCTATACAGTTTTTGCACCAAATAATGCTGCAATGACTCTGCTGGGATTTCAATCCGTGCAGGATGTGGAGCTGGCCAATTTAGACGATCTGAAAAAATTAGTCCGCTATCATATTCTCCATGACCGTCGTTTTGTGTACGACTATATCTTGAGTACGGGTAATACAAATATGTCTAAGCAAACCATGCTAGATGGTAACAGTGTAGAGATTAAGTTGGTTCCAAATACCAGCTCTCCGGGCTCTTTTAGCGGTATAACACTTCGGGGTTTGGGAAATACAAATGATGTCTTATTACAGAAACAGGATATCCTTACCGGAGATGGGGTACTACATATTGTCGATCAGGGGCTCCGGCTAACACAGTAATAAGAAGATTTATCTAACGAATTAATGAAACATAGCAATGAATAGATATCAATATGACAGTATATGCTTAGGAAGATCAACCATGACTTTCTATCCTATAATGTCAATACTAAAGCTAATTTTACTCTTTTTGTTTCTTTTGCAAGCGATCAATTCTTTTGCGCAGGAAACTTCGGGTACAATTAACGGAAAGGTGCAAAGTAGCAGTGGAACTCTTGTGGAGAAGGCGACCGTTACTGTGATACACACACCGACGGGGACCCGTTATGTGCAATCGACCGATAAAGATGGATGTTTTACTTTAAATAATATTCGTATTGGAGGTCCATATACAGTTGATGTAAGTAGCATTGGATTACAAACAGAACGTAAAGAAAATATATTTGTGCGTTTGGGAGAAACCTTGCAGACGGATTTTATTATGCAACAGCGTAATGAAACACTTAGTGAGGTCGTTGTGACTGGTCGGAAAGCTGATACAAGGGCAGGGACAGTAGGGACCGGAAATCATTTCAGTGGCGAGCAAGTCAGGAATATGCCTACAGTCAACCGTTCGATTACCGATGTAACTCGGCTTACACCGCAAGGAAGTCGCGATAATAGTTTTGGTGGTACAAACTTTAGGTATAATAATGTCACGATAGACGGTGCCATCAATAATGATGCAATAGGTTTTAGCCCCTCTCTTGGCGGACAAACGGGGACCTCAGGAATGGCGGGGAGCAGTACAAGAACAAACCCCATATCAATAGACGCCATTCAGGATATGCAAGTATATTTGGCTCCCTACGATGTCAAGATTGGAAATTTTACAGGCGGCTCGGTCAATGCTGTCACTCGAAGTGGTACAAACCAAGTCGAAGGTTCGGTTTACGCCTATGGACGGAATGCCGCATTAACGGGTAAGGACCGTGTGGGAACTTTGGGGAAAATGAATAAAGATTTTTATGATTATCAAACAGGTTTCCGAATAGGGTTTCCTTTAATAAAAGATAAATTATTCTTTTTCAGTAATGAGGAGTTTACCAGGCGCCAAGATCCTACGCAGTTGCGTGTTGGGACTATCGAAACAGCTCAGATTCTGGAGCAGCGCGATGTAGAAGCAATAGCCGAAGCCGCTCGTTCTCGCTATGGTGATATTTTTAATATTGGAACCGCAGGTAATTATACAAATTGGTCCCGGTCAACCAAGTTTTTCAATCGTTTAGACTGGAATATAAATGCCAAACATCAGTTGGCAATCCGTAACAATACAATCTTTAGTAAGGCAACTCATATGGATCGGGATCAACAGGATTTTCGGTTCAGTAGTATGGCCTTTGAACAAGAGAACAACCAAACAAGTACCGTTGCGGAATTGAAAAGTAGATTTAGTAATAATCTTTCTTCCAATATTGTGTTGGGATATACACAGGTAAATGATCGACGTGACCCCTTAAGTGATCCTTCCTTACCTCAGGTACAGATACAAGGACGTACACCGGGCACAACAATTTATCTTGGAACTGATCGTGAAGCTAGTATATTTAACATGCGACAAGGTACCTGGGAGATTACGGCCAATCTAAATTGGACAAAAGGTAGGCATAAATTGTTATTTGGAACACATAATGAGCTTTATCGCATTCGGTATGGGTTTGTTAATAGTTGGAATGGCCGGGTTGATTACAATAGTATTGCAGATTTCGTCGCTAATGTTCCGTATCGTGTAAGAGGAAGTTACAACTATAAGGATAATTCACGTTCTTACATTTTGGATCATCCCGCGGCTAACTTCTCTGTTGATATGTATAGTCTCTACATTCAGGATGAAATCCGTATAAATGATCGTTTCCAAATCATACCTGGACTCCGTGCTGATTTGGCAGCATTGCCAACAATGCCGACACGGAGTGATAAAGTAAATGACATGTGGTCTGACCCTACTTTCGGTACAACCTACACCTATACACCACCGAATCGATTAAGAAATGAGTTTCTAAATAGGATACAGTTGTCTCCGAGAATTGGCTTTCGATGGGAGGCAATGGACAATAAACAATTGACTGTACGGGGGGGCGCCGGTTTGTTTACAGGGCGTATACCGTTTGCTTGGTTGGCTTATGCATACTATAATACGGGTAACAGTTACGGTGCTTTCGATCAAAAAGCAGATCAGAAACCATTTGCACCTGGGTCTGACCCTATAAAGCCAAGTCCGAATGGAATAGGTGAGTTTATAGCGCAGAATGGCGCTATCATAAATGATCCAAGTACCGGAAAAACGCAGGTTGATCTGGTCGATAACAATTTTGTGCTGCCACAGGTGTTGCGGTCCAGCTTGGGCATAGATTACAAGGTTGAAAGCTGGAAATTTACGGTTGAAGGTATTTATACAAAGAATATTAAAGATGTTCTATTTCAGCAGCTGAACAACAAGGATAACCCATTATGGTATGGGTATGACGTCAATAAACAACAACCTGTTTATAGCGGTACTGTGGATAATCGTTTCTCGAATGTATATCTTCTGAGTAATACCAATCAGGGGTACCGCTACAGTATAACAGGGACCATTGGGAAAACGATCAAAGAAAAATTGAATGCTACACTGAGTTACACCTATGGAGAATCAAAGGATTTAAGTAATGGCGTACGTAATTCTATGGAAAGTAACTGGCAACTGAATCAGTCACTTATTCCTAATAATCCAAAGTTAGCTTACAGCAATTTCGATATCCGTCACCGTATCGTTTCGAGTATAAATTACGAACAAACTTGGCGTAATGCAGGACGCACGAATTTTACCTTGTATATCAGTGCGCAATCTGGAAGTCCATTTACCTATGGTATCGTCAATAATGGCATACAAGGCTTGCCACAACAAGTAAGTTTGGTTTATATTCCAAGACAGACGGAAACAATTCATTACTTTAAAGATCTTGCAAATGGTCTTTCTGCGCAGCAGCAAGCAGATGCTTTTAATAGGTTCATTGATGGTAATGATTATCTGAGCTCTCGTAGGGGTGATTTTACAGAGCGTAATATGGGACGTACACCATGGAATGTACAGGCAGATCTTCGAATTGCACATGATCTCTTTCTTCAGAAGTCAAAGAAACAATTTATAACATTTTCGGTCGATGTTATGAACTTGACTAATCTAATCTCCAAGAAATGGGGTATTCAGTATTTTTCACCCAATACATTTAATTCGACGAGTAGTGTGGGCCTTACCCCATCATTATTTCCGCCGAGGCAAAATGCTGATAGCTGGCCCGTATTTACCTTTAGTGATCCTGGGCAACCTTATAGCATCGATTATTTTAACTCAAGAGCACAAATACAATGTGGGGTTCGATATACATTCTAGTTTGGTCATTTGGGAAAAACCTAAAAGGATAGCGGATATATAGTTATAAGAATTTATTCCAATGAAAAATACAATTAATCTAGTCATCATATCTATATGGATGGCTATTGCGACGATCAGTTGCAGTAAAAAGGAAGAATTGGTCGATAAAATTCCGGCTAAAGTGGATAGTTATTACCCTAATTCTGGTAAAGCTGGCACACTAGTTACGATTGAAGGACAGGGCTTCAGCGGGGCAATTACAGAATTTTCTGCAACAGTTGCAGGGAGTTCGGCAGAGGTGATTAGCGCTACTCCAACATCGGTTGTTTTACGTGTGCCAAAAGGTGACAAAAGTGGAGGAATTGTCTTGAAGTATGGAAGTAATAGTTTTGATGTTGGTACTTATACCTATCAAGATCTTTCAGTCTCAAAAATTTTTCCGACAAATGGTACAGGAGGCACCCAGCTACGGATTGATGGGGAGGGGTTTGGTAGTACCGATAAACCTGCAGAAGTCTATGTTAATGGCAAAAAAGCTTTGGTTGTAAGTGTTACAGATAAAGTAATCGTTGCAGAAATTCCCGAAGATGCGGGGTATGGTGCTGTAGAAGTTCGTGTGGATGGTAAAAAGTCGCAAGGACAGAATTTTACTTATCAGGTCGTCCGCAGTATTAAACCATTAACAGGTGGGGCGGGAACCAAAGTTACCCTAATGGGTGAAGGCTTCGAAAAAGCCAGTTCGGGGAATATCGTTGATTTCAATGGAAAGATCGCGGTCGTATTGGAATCTAGTCCTGAAAAAATTGTCGTAGTGGCTCCAGCTGGCGTCAGTACAGGACTTCTATCTGTGAATATCAATGAACAGAAAATTTCGGGTCCGAAATTTACGGTTGTAGGCAAGCCTGAAATCGGCGCAGTCTCTCCTTTGAGTGGCCCAAAAGGGGCTGAAATGACAATAAGTGGGCTATTGTTTAGTAAAGAACTTGACGAAAATCAGGTTTTTATAAATGGAAAGCAAGTTGCTGTTTCTTCAAGTAGTGAAAATCAGCTGAAGTTGATCATTCCTGGTGGAACTGGATCTGGAAAGGTAAGGGTTGTAGTCAACGATCAATCCGTGGAAGGACCACAGTTTAAGGATCAGACGCTTGGTATTCATTCTATAAGTCCAGACAATGGTTTGGCGGGAACAAGTGTAACCCTATTGGGAACCGGATTTAGTACAAATGCTGCCGAAAATAGGGTTTATTTTAATGGTGTTTTGACCCCTGTGACCAGTGCTAGTGAGAATAAGTTGGTTATGGAGGCACCACAGGGTGTTGCAACAGGCGAGGTAAAGGTAATCGTTGGCAGTCAAGATGCTTTAGCACCGCAGCCGTTCCGTCGCGCAGGTGTAATGACATTCGTCGGGGGGCCAGGAAGTACGGTATTCGGCAACAACCTAGCTGGAATGGCGATAGATGCGCAGGGAAATTTATATGTCGCAGATCCAGAGAATAAACAAGTTAAAAAGGTGTCCCCGACTGGAAGTGTATCTATTTTGCAGGTAGATGGTGCCAATGCTGTATTCGACTATCCTACAGGAATAGTTGTTGACCCACAAAACAATATTTATGTCAGCGATCAGCGAACAAATCAGATCTTTAAAATTACACCTGCGGGCAAACGCACTATACATGCAAAAGGATTTTCTCCGGGTTCAATGTGTTTAGATCTGTCAGGGAATTTATATGTCGCAGTAGCTGGTTTTGCGCAGGGTATAAACAAAGTCAACGTGGCTGGAAATTATACTAAGGTACCCGGACCTAGTTGGGTAATGGCTAAGCCCTTTGTGGATAGTCAAGGAGTTTTATATTATTCGGATCAGAACACGAGCAGCAATAACGGGATCGAAATTGTAAGACCGGGTGATGCACGTGGGGAACGTTGGGTTGGCGGTTCGGATGCGGGCTATCAAGATGGGATTGGAACGAACACATATTTCAACGGAATAGGCGGTATCACAGCAGGATTAAATAACAGATTGATTGTTGCCGATAACTACAATTATGCTATTCGGGAGGTCAATATGTCGACACGAGAAGTGACTACTTTGATAAAGGGAACGAATGGATATGTGGATGGGACTTTATCGACAGCACGGTTTGGTCTTATAAAAGATGTGGTAGTAGATAAAGATGGTAATATCTATCTTCTGGATGTTGGTAATAAAGCTATTCGGAAACTGTTTCTGAAATAACAATTGTACATACATCCCCGATGCAATCGTATTGTTTTTTAGGAGATCCTTTCTTTGAAAATAATGCGGAGAATGTGTCGGGGATTTTTATGTTAAAAATGAAACGATACTTTTAACTATTGTGGCAAATTGACAATGATTAAAGTGTATTATTCGCAAGTAAGAAGTCTCCGTAGAAATCGGGGATTTTACTCTCGTAAATTGCATTTGCGACAGCTATTATTGGGTAATCTACTTTAACGATCTCGGCATTAATTTCTTTATCAGATAAGGTTATTATTGCGTAGGTCGCTTTTCTGTCTTTTTCTTTACTACGCCCGACTGAACCACCATTGATAAACAAGACGTCTCCATCCTGTTGAATATAAGAATGGTGTGTATGTCCCATCACCAGAATATCGATTGCTCTTTGCTTTAATTGGGTCGATAGAGCATGCTTTGGAGTTGATTCATGGATGTATTCGTCATTGCTTTGGAGACTGGCATGGACAAGAAGTATTTTCCTGAGACTCGTCCCAAGCTTGAAGGTTAGTTCAATGTTGTAGGGTAATGTTGCTAACCACTTTTTATGAGGGGTCGATATCTCTTTTTTACTTAGGTTGATGGCGATTTCCCGATTTGAAGTCTCTATTACATCATGGTGTGGTAAAGGGATAATGGCTTCGTCAAAAGCAATTCTCTGGTCATGGTTTCCTAGTAGACATGGAATGTTTTTTTCTTGTATTCTGTCAATGACTTCATTCCCCCAGGGAGCGAAATCAACAAGATCACCTAAGCAGTAGATTTGTGTTAATCCTCTATTTTTGATATCTGTTAATACCGCATCCAATGCAATTAAATTGGCATGAATGTCACTTATTATGGCAAGTTGTATCATATTCTTATGCTACAAACATAATCATTCGGGTAATCAGTCAACGTACAATTTATGAGGTAAGGAAGAAAATGATAATAGCATTATAATTTTTAGGCTAAAAGGGGAGAAATTGGTTGAAATTGGTGAAGAAATACTTTAAAATAAGCACATAGCTAATAGCCTCAGCTATGTGCTTATTTAGGTGGTAGGTTACTAAAGATTCATCCCGCCGGATACCTCAATACGTTGTCCGTTGATCCATCTTGCGTCTTCGGTACAAAGGAAGGCAACCACACCGCCGATATCGTCAGGTACACCAGCACGTCCTAAAGCTGTAACAGCTGCAATATGCGCATTTGTTTCTTTGTTATCCCGCACATGTCCGCCGCCAAAGTCTGTCTCGATTGCACCGGGAGCGACCACGTTTGCTGCAATACCACGGGGACCAAGTTCTTTGGCAAGATACCTCGTCAATACCTCGATTGCTCCTTTCATCGAGCCATAGGCAGATGATCCCGGAAATGCAAAACGTGCGAGACCAGAAGAAATATTGATAATACGTCCACCATCGTTCAAATAGGGAAGAACTTTCTGCGTGAGAAAAAATACTCCTTTATAATGGATATTATAAGCTGTATCGAATTGCTCTTCCGTAGTTTCCATGAAAGGGGCGTATAATGCTGTTCCGGCATTATTGATTAGGAAATCGAAGTTTGGTTGTCCTGTTTCTTGTTTTATATGCTGTGTAACTCGTTCGATGAAGAGATCAAAAGACTGCACATTGCCTGCGTCTAATTGGAATGCGGCAGCCTTTTGTCCCAAAGACTGTATATGTGAAACCACATGATCTGCTTCTTCTCGATTACTGTTATAGGTTAAGATGACATCGATTCCTTTTTTCGCGAGATTAATTGCCATGTTTCTACCTAAACCACGGCTTCCGCCTGTTACCAATGCTATTTTATTTGTAGCCATTTTAATTTGTTTTAAAGATCCAACAGCACAAAGATCCTCCGAAAAGTTGAACTTTTCCTTGCGAAATGCAAATGGATATTTGCGAAATTCAAATTATAACGATTGAGAACGAAAAATGTTTGGGGCAGAGCCGGTTTGCTTCTTGAAAAAATTGGAAAAATGAGCGATCTCCTCAAAGCCAAGTGAATAAGCAATCTCAGATACATTCCAATCGGTTTGTCGCAGTAAAATTTTTGCCTCCTGTGTGACTCTGGCTGCAATGACATGGCTGGTTGTTTTTCCCGTATTTTCCTTTAAAATTTTATTCAGGTGGTTGACATGTATGGCAAGTCGTTCCGCAAAATCATTAGCTGTTCGTAGTTGTAGACGTTGCATTGGAGATTCAATGGGAAATTGTCTTTCTAGCAATTCTATAAATAGAGATGTGATTCTATTTGAGGCATTAGATGTTGGATTCGTTATACTCTTTGGCTGGAGTTTTTGCCCATAGTGGATAATTTCCAGTACATAATTTCGCATTAGATCATATTTAAAGACGTAATCTGAAGATAGCTCTTTATTCATTTTTAGAAAAATTTCCTCTATTTCAATACGTTGTTCTTCTGATAATTGAAAAATCGGAAGGCCGCCCGGTTGAAAGATAGGGAGATCATCTATGTTAACACCACTTTTATTTCGGGTTAAAAATTCATCGGTGAAAACGCAGAAATAACCCTTTTGATGCTCATCTTTCGGTATCCAATGGTAAGGAACTTTTGGGGTAGCAAATACAAGTGCCGATTCATCGATTTCGATCACTTTGTCGGCATATTCAGCCGTATTTTTCCCTGTGATTAAGCTTATTTTATAGTAGGTACGCTTATTGTAGGGCATGATCGGTTTATCTTTTAATTTAGCTGCAAGTTCCTCAAAGCTGAATACATTAAAATGACCAATCTCTCTTGCGATCTCCTTTGGGATGCTCGCATTGATCTCCTGATAAAACTGTTCAATGGAAGTTGTTTTCATTTAAACCCGATTTGCAATAATCAAATGTACTGGTTTTAGATTACATTCGATACACGCAGTCATGTTTTTGATATTTTGCTATTCTCATTTAAATGTAAATTGCAATATTATATTTTGCACAATATAATTTCTTGTCCTACATTTGTGCAAACAAAACAAATTGAAATATGAAAACGTTATATAACATCGGCGCGACAGCCAAAGGAGGACGAAACGGTCAAGTAAAAAGTGAAAATGGTGTACTGGATTTAGCTGTTCGCATGCCTAAAGGTCTTGGTGGAGCAAATGACGATTATGCTAATCCAGAGATGCTTTTTGCTGCAGGTTATGCTGCGTGTTTTGATAGTGCCTTGAATTTGGTTATTAGGTCAGAAAAAGTAAAAACTGGAGAGACTTCGGTAACTGCACATGTGAGTATTGGACAATTGGATAATGGCGGTTTTGGGTTGGCTGCAGAATTACATGCAAATATTCCGGGAGTGAGTTTGGAAGTCGCCCAGCAATTGATTGAAAAAGCACATCAAGTTTGTCCCTACTCAAATGCAACAAGGGGTAATATAGATGTTAAATTGACGGTATCAACTAACGAATAATAGATGAATAACTTGGCTAATGTGCTGACAGCGCTCGTACTTTTAGAACATGTATACATTGTATGGATGGAAATGTTTGCCTGGGAAACTGCAGGAAAACGTAGTTTTGGCAGGGCTCTTCCTGCTGATCTTTTCAAACCCACTAAAGGGCTTGCCGCAAATCAAGGCTTATACAATGGTTTTTTAGTTGCGGGTTTAGCTTGGTCCTTTTTTATCGATGATCCGGTCTGGAGTGGAAATGTACGCCTGTTTTTTCTAGGCTGTGTCCTCGTGGCTGGGGTTTTTGGTGGAATCACAGCGAGCAAAAAGATATTTTTTGTACAAGGAGTTCCTGCACTGTTGGCAATATTATCCATGATTTTCTTAAAATAATTAAATAATTATATGTCACTACTAGAAGATTTAAAATGGCGTTATGCTGTGAAAGCATACGATCCTACAAAAAAAGTTAGTCAGGAAAATGTAGATAAAATCGTTGAGGCTGCACGCTTTGCACCTACTTCTTCGGGCTTACAGCCATTTAAGATATTGATTGTTGAAAATCAGGCATTGAAAGAAGAATTGGCAAAGGGAGCACTAAATCCAGACTGTATGCGTGAATGTTCACATGTGCTTGTTTTCGCTGCATGGGATCGTTATACGGAAGAACGTATTGATAAAGTTTATGATTTTACAACGGATGAACGAGAACTACCTCGTGGACGTTTTGGTTCCTATACCGAGAAGTTAAAGTCAATTTATCTGAATGAAGCTGCGGAAAGAAATTTTGCGCACACGGCAAGACAGACTTATATAGCCTTAGGTTTGGCTTTGGCTCAGGCAGCTGAACTTCGTGTCGATTCTACCCCTGCAGAAGGCTTCGATAACCATGTGGTGGATACGGTATTGCAATTGGAGAAACATGGATTAAAAAGTGTCTCGTTAATGTATGTTGGTGTGGCGGACTCTTCGAGAGATTGGATTTCGTCAATGAAGAAGGTTCGAGTTCCTAAGGATGAGTTTGTTGTTGAATTCAAATAAGCCCTAAACAACTTTTCAATCCCTCGAAAACTCAATATATTTGCAATATGGATGATTTATTAAAATTAGACAAACAACTCTGCTTTTCCGTATACGTACTGCATAGGGAAATTATGCAGCGCTATCGCGCGATTCTCGAAGAGATTGATTTGACTTATCCGCAGTATATCACGATGATGGCACTATGGGAAAACGACGGACAAACCGTAAATCAGCTTGGTGGAAAACTATACCTCGACAATGGGACACTCACCCCATTGCTAAAGCGTTTGGAGAGTAAATCGTTGCTTACACGAACACGAAGCAAAGAAGATGAACGTGTGGTTAAAATACAGCTTACAGCACAAGGATTGCAATTAAAGGAAAAGGCGAGCTGTGTTCCCATGCAGATTTTTGAAGCCCTCAAGCTCGACTATGCTGATATGCTTCAGCTTAAAGCTTTGGCAGAAAAAATCGTAAATAATGTTGGAAATAGCTAGTTTTTATACGATATGAAATCAAAAAAGGATTAAATACACCAGCCTGTATTTAGTCCTTTTTTTTGTGATATGGATTGTCTTGAGCGATAAATGTTCGCGTTCCTTTTATTATACATCATATTAGCATATTTCGGATTTTTTGGCAGGACTATAATATGGAGATTCGTGCTATGGAAAATGTCATTCAAAACATAGAAAATCTAAATTGGTCTGCGATTACAGAGGAAATGCATAAACATGGTTATGTGGTCATTCCAAATCTATTAACAGATTTACAATGCGATCTATTAAAAGACGGGTATTACGATTCGAGGCTCTTCCGCAAAACTGTCGTTATGGAGAGATATCGATTCGGAATAGGAGAGTACAAATATTTTGACTACCCACTACCTGAGTTGATTCAAACGATTCGATCTCAACTTTATCCCCATCTGGCCGTCATTGCTAATGCTTGGTTTCGCGCGCTGAAAGTCGATAAGTCGTTTTCGATGAAACATGAAGACCTTTTGACGGATTGCCGCTTGAAAGGACAAGAACAGGCAACAGTATTGATTTTGAAATATAGTCAAGGAGGTTTCAATACCCTACATCAGGACTTATATGGAGAAGTCTATTTTCCGATGCAAGCGGTGTTTATGTTGAACGAGCCACAAATAGATTTTACAGGGGGGGAATTTGTCCTAACGCAACAAATACCTCGAGCGCAGTCAAAGGCTATTGTTTTGAAACCCCAAAAGGGAGATCTCGTCCTATTTGCAACAAATTTTAGGCCTGAGAAAGGACGAATCGGATATTTTAGGGTTAATATGAAACACGGGGTGAGTGAAGTTACGGCAGGTGAACGCCATGCGTTGGGTATTATTTTTCACGACGCCGAGAGATAAAACCCGCACAATGGAATGGCATAAAAATATATCAGATGCTTCATTGCACGCCAAGATTCGAACGGGAGAAATTCGCTTAGGAGGCAATGAAAAACTAAAAATTTATGGATTGCTTTGTTGTATTTCCGGAAAAAGGATGAAGCGGGAGAACAGGGTCTTTTTTGCCACTGAGCAAGAAGCGCTACAGCATCAATATCGTCCTTGTGGGCACTGCTTAAAAGCGAACTATGTTGAATGGAAGGAAAAAAATAGGAGATTTGGTGAAGTGTAGGTCGCATTAAGTTCTCTTATATAGAGAATCTAAGTAAATCGAGTTTGGAAAAAGCATCTTATGTCAATTTCCTTGTGTATTGTTGAATTTTGTGTTTATCTTGAGGCAGGGTTAATTATCGTAGATCAAAAGAAAAATGCGTTTATTTTCGATTGCTGTTTATTTTATTTTTTCGGCTCTGCTGTTAATAAGCTGTGAAGAGCGGAGACAAGATACTAAAGTATTGAGTTATATAGCGCATAGTGAACGTGATAGTGCCCGTTTGGATCTTAATCTTTTTGAGAGCCGTTTTCATGGTCAATTGTTCTTTTATAGACCTGGAGGTGAGGTTGATTCGGGAGATATTCGCGGCAATATCCAAAAAGACACATTGCTTGGGGACTATTATTATACACCATTTGGCTGGGGACAGAAAAAAAGAAGACCCTTTGTTTTATTAAAAAAAGGGTCTCTGTATATTTTAGGTACAGGAACGGAGCAAGTGTATATGGGAATTCCACATTATATACCTTCAACCATCAATTTCCAAGACCCAAAGTTTATCTTTGAGAAAGTTAATCACTAGCCCCAATCATATAAATTGGGCGTCTACAGTATATCTTTTAATCGAATATATTGTAGTAGCATAATGGTTTTACCATCTTTGATTTCACCTGTATCAATCATATGTAGTGCTTCTTCGATATTGATTTCTAGAATCTCAATATGCTCTTCCTCTTCTTCTAAACCACCGCCATCGCCAACTTTCATGTTATTGGTGTATTCTGCTATAAAAAAATGTAGAATTTCAGTTACAGAACCTGGAGACATATAAGCTTCAAAGATCTTTTTTGCCTCCTTGATCTGATAGCCTGTTTCTTCTTCTGTTTCCCTTCGTATACAGTCGTGTGGAGAATCTTGATCAAGTAGACCTGCACAAGCTTCGATAAGCATGCCTGATTCATTTCCGTTGATGTAGGTGGGTATTCGAAATTGTCTTGTTAATATGACTGTTTGAGTACTGGTATTATAGAGTAAAATGACAGCTCCATTGCCACGATCATAAGCTTCTCGGCTTTGTTGCTGTACCGTACCATCGGGTTTGCTGTATTGATAAGTCACTTTTTTTAAAGTGTACCAGTTGTCTGATAGAATTTCAGTTTTTACAATTTTAATATCTTTTATTGCCATTTTTAGCGCGTTAAAGTCAAAAGATAAAAATAAGAATTGCAATCCAAACTAAGCAGGAAAAACTAAGAGAAGCTTTGATGTATGTCGCGATTCTCCATGGTGCTACCCAGCGTAGTCGAAGCGGGATAAAAAGTAGGATAAAACCCATTGATAAACTAACAGGTATAATCCAAAAGAAATCAATTGGTGCAATCCGACTGTGGGGAAGTAGCGTAACAACCAAAGCAGCAACTAGCGTCAAAGACAGGCCCAAATTTGAAATTATTTTTTCTTTCTCAGGACGGTCGTTACTGGAACCTTGGCCAAAGATGAAAAGAGTTGTGTCCATTACAAGGTTAATAAGCTCAGAAATCATTGATAATGGTGTTTTTATGTAAAAATAACAAGTTTTTGTTTCGCAAATGGACTTACTGTTTATTTTTAACGAAGAAGTATTGGAGCAAAATTTAGTTTATGCTAGGTATTGGCGAACCTCAGTCCGTTCTAAATTGCTTTGGATTCAGACCTGTATGTTGTTTGAAAAAATTGGAGAAGTAAGGAGAGTCGACGAAACCAAGTTTGAACGAAATTTCTTTGATAGATAGACCGGTTGCTTTTAACAATCGTTTTGCTTCCAAGATAGTTCGCTGCTGAATGAGCTGGCTTGGAGATACTTCGAGCTTTTGACGACAGATTTTAGTAAGGTGCGGGGTGGATATATTAAGTTCTTTCGCATAAAAAGATACCGACTTCTCATGCCGAAAATGGATATCAATTAACTCCTGTAACTTTAAGAGACGAGGATTGGATTCATTATTTTGTTCATTTTGGACTACCTTTTGTACCTCTTTGCTTAGTATCGATGCGATCACAGCTGTGCGAGAATAGATAATAGCAGGAACACAATTGTGGTCCTCAAGTTCTTTTCTTATCGCATTAAATTCATAATAAAGTAGAGCAAATGTTTCGTTGGAGAGTGAGATAACAGGATTACGTTGATAGTAAGCGAATGAAAAACGGAAATTGGGTGAAAATTTCTCGAAGTATTCTCTATCGACCATCAATTGGAAACCAGTTGTATTGGCTCCTAATTTCCAGCTATGAACTTGCTTCGGAAACAGGATATGGATTTGATGACGATCAATGTGATAATCTTTAAAATCAATCGTATGGACACCTTCTGCTTGGTCAAAAAGTACCAATAAAAAAAAGTGATGTTGATGTGGACGCGCTATATGATGTTCACCACGCAATTCCGAGTATAAATATCCTTGATTACCTGCAAGCTGGTCTTTTCTAAATTCTTGAATATCTA
Source organism: Sphingobacterium sp. UBA1897 (assembly GCF_002337775.1). NCBI lineage: Bacteria > Pseudomonadati > Bacteroidota > Sphingobacteriia > Sphingobacteriales > Sphingobacteriaceae > Sphingobacterium > Sphingobacterium sp. UBA1897. The sequence goes on along the minus strand of NZ_DDGR01000027.1, from coordinate 114,773 downwards.
TTGTCGGAAATAACTCCATCGAAATGATTTTGAACCTAAATATAGGTGTTTTATTTTAAACCATCTTCCAGTACCTGTTTGTTGGTGGTGAATTCACGATAGCCAAAGGTTCCATCCAGACTTATAACCAATTACAGCACCAAGTTCAATGCTTTTTGAGTAAGAGGTCTTTGGGAATACAGAAGAGCGGTATACATTGGCCGCAGCTAAAGGTTTTTCGAAGACGCGAAAGTGTAGACCATCCTTTGAATAGGCCAGATAATTCATATCTGAGGTTTGATTTCTCAAAATCGATTTTAAAAAATATTTTATATGTCGTAAATAGTTGGTTTTCTGATTTATAAATGTGTTTTTGACTTGTATTTATGAGGTGAAATCAGTCCTTGTACCCCTTGTTTAATCCATCAATTGCGAAAGATTTGAACGTGTAATTTCATTGACTTTAACAACGAATCGTTTTCAGTACGAAAGAACGTTTGCGTAGCGAAGTTATTCATTGTTTCATGATCTAGTGGCTTAGTAGGGGAAATAAGTTCGTTGGTGATAACGTCAAGACCTTATTGTTCAGGTTTTAGACAATAAGTAAACTTAAGATTTAATCGTTAATTTTATGTTGTTATATCAATTAGCATACTCAAAATACGAATGATAAGGACAATTGATGATGGAAGATGGCCTACAATATACAATAGTTAAACCTGATGAAGCGATCGCAAGTTTTGTGGATAGCTTTTGGTGTTTGCGTAATGAATCTGGCGTTATAAAGGAAACCATCGGTTTGCCAGATGGACGTGTTGATTTGTTTCTTTTCAAATCTTCTGTAGATAACTTTAGGATCGTTTTACTTGGTCTAGGAACAATGCCCCATGAAGAAGCGACTATTCCTATTGACGGACAGCTATTTTGTATCAGCTTTAAATTGCTTGGGGCGGAGTATATTTTAAAAGAAAGTATTGCCGGTATCATCAATACGGGTAAGTTTCTTGCGACTGATTTTTGGGGCTTTTGTGAATTGGATTTAGTTGATTTTGAGTTATTTGTTGTCAAATCTGTACAAATTATTAAGTCACTTCTTCCTTCTATGATTGATGAGCGAAAGCGTAAGTTATTTGAACTGATCTATCAGCGTAAGGGAGCGATTTCAGTTGCCGAACTCTCCGAACAGATTTTTTGGAACAGCAGGCAAATCAATCGTTATTTTAATCAGCAATTTGGACTTTCTTTGAAGTCGTACTGTAATATTTTACGTTTTAGGTCCTCATTGGATCACATTGCAAAAGGGAAACTTTTTCCAGAGGAACATTTTTTCGATCAGACCCATTTTATTAAAGAGATTAAGAAATTTTCGGGAGTAGTTCCCAAAGAGCTGTTAAAAAATAAAAACGACCGATTTATACTATTATCATCGCTTACATCTCAATAGTTTTGTTTTATGAATTTTAAAACAAATAAGATGTTAATACAAAATAAAAAAATAGCCATAATTGGCGGTGGAATTGGCGGCCTTACGTTAGCTCGATTATTACAGTTAAAGGGGGCTGATGTATCCGTTTATGAGCGGGATTTAAATCCTGAAGTTCGTGTACAGGGCTCTACTTTGGATCTTCATGAAGGGACGGGACTTGAAGCGATGAAACGCGCAGGATTAATGGAAGAGTTCTATAAATATCATCGACCGACTGCGAGTAAGCTGCGTATCGTTGATCAGGATCTCATCGTAAAATTTGATGACCATGATGAAGAGCAGTCAGTCGCCGAAAATCGACCGGAAATAGACCGAGCCCCTTTGCGAGATATCTTATTGAATGCCTTGGAACCGCATACCGTTGTTTGGGATAGTCAATTTGTTGCAATGGAAAGATATGGTGAAGGTTGGTTGTTGCATTTTAAATATGCAGTGGATGCATATGCCGATCTGGTGATCGCAGCAGATGGAGCAAATTCAAGAGTACGTCCTTACTTAAGTAATCTAACGCCTATATATTCGGGAATTACATTGGTTGAGGGAAATATCTATGATGCTGAAAAGAATGCTCCTCATCTTTTTAAATTGGCGAACGGTGGTAAAGTGATGGCTTTTGGATCGGAACAATTTATTGGATATGGTACAAAAGGTGACGGTTCAATGATGTTTGTTGCAAGTACAAAGATTCTAGAAGAAGATTATAATAAGGCTAGAATTGATTTTAAGGACAATAAGCAAGTATCGCAATGGCTTAAAGATCATTTCCCTGGATGGACCACGGTTTGGGATGAGTTTTTTGTGAATGACAATGTACAGTTTATACCCCGTCCCCAATATTATTTTGCTCTTGATCAACACTGGGAAACACAGACTAACCTTACAATGATCGGAGATGCAGCTCATCGTATGCCACCATTTGCTGGGGAGGGGGCGAATGTAGCAATGCAGGATGCCTTCGAGTTGGCTGAATGCCTGACAAATGGGAAACATGAATCTTTGCTGGAAGCATTATCTTATTTTGAAAAAGACATGATAAGAAGGGGGGCAGAAGCAACGCAGGATACATTGGAAAATAGTGATCGCATGCATTCGGCTACTGCTTTATCTGCTATGTTGGAATTTTTTAGCCATCCATCGGCGGATTAACAACCTTAAATCACCTTAAGCAGTATAGAGTAACAAAGGGAGTTTCCAGAAAAAGAATATTTATTTTTTCTGGAACTTCACAAGCAGTAAGCTACCGAAAATAAAATAAAGTATCAGAACTAATGTGCTGCCAAGTGCAAAACCATTGCTAAAAAGTTTATCTAACCCGTATTTGTGATGAAACAGACCGATTCCGACTATACATTGGCATAGTGCATAACAAATATTTGCTGTTGCCGTATAACCAAAAAGCCCTAAGAAGCGAACTTTTGTTATTCCAAAAATAAAATGGGGCATCGCGTTTGCGAGCAATACAGCTATACTAAAATCGATAAAGTTCATAATTTTATTGTTTTTTCGTGATTTATAAAAAATGAAACCGCCGGTATTTCGAAAGCAAAACACTTTTCATGCTGAACAATATCAGCTAATGTTTCGCTTCTAAAGAAATCAATTTTTAAAGGTCTTATGTCTTTTGGATCGAATTTTAACGCAATATTCGCCTGTCGGAATAGACCATTGTTCAGTGGAGTTAAGGCTTGGTCTTGAATAATTATTTTATTCAGGAGTTGATTGAAATCTTTCGACAGATGGAGAAATTGACTTGGAATATTCCACTGATCACAGGGTTGGCAAACAACCTCCAAGTCTGGTGCATTGCTTCTCCCGGGGATTATTTTGGTGTGAGTTTGAACGCCGATATGGTCATGTTGGAAAGCCAAAGGTTGATGTGTATACATCATGCTACTGAATAAACGACTACCGATGCAATAGATCTGGCTACTCATTACATTTGCGAGAAATAGGACTGTAGGCGCTTTAAATTGCTCTTGGGTTTGACTGATGTAAAGTCTCCAATTACTCTGTAGAGGTGACCCATATAAGGATTTTAAATGATATAGTTTTGCAGGGCCGAAATGGCCATGGCGGTAAGTTAGCACTGAAAATAAAACATGGTTACCGACAGGATCGAGGGTAATTCCTGGGGGGACGAATTGTTGAATTCTGGCGAGAGGCACCATCCAGTTTAAATAAACTACATGGCTAATTTCACTTTTCAATTTTATTGCTGAAAAGGGTTTGGTAAGTATAAACTTTGTTTTCCTCAAGAATAGACTATTCAGAAAGTTTTCAATGCTTAATGTAAATTTGTTTAGTTTGGCAGCGCGAAATTCTTTTTCTATTAATGACATGATAACAAGCTGAAAATCTATGAATTGCTGTATGGTTCAACTTAATATTTTGCTGGGTAGCTTATATCTATTTTTTATGCCTGCGAGGACTTTCTTGTAGTATTTAGTTTTATTGGTTTCGTCAATAATGACAATTTCAACATCGTTTGCTTGAAGTAATTGCATTTTATCTTTGGAGAGTGCATACCATTTTTTAGTTGTATAATAAAAGAGTTGATTTTCAATAAATGCGCTTCGTCTATAATACTTATTTCTGGCGCGATAGGTTAGCAGCCACCAAAGGTCTATTTCTACAAAATCAAGCGATAGACCTAGAATGTGGATATCCTGCGTGAAAAATAAATCAATCCAGGATTGGAGTTTAGTATCCTTTTTTCGGCTTAATCTTTTAATTAGTGCAGCCTTGTAGACCGTTTGCGAATTATAATTTGTCCCATTAACCACATAATCCCTCATTTTTTGCAATTGGCCACAGTAATGTTCATAACCTAGATTAATGGAAGATGGATTTAGGCAGTCACCGTGTATATGCCAATAGCTCGTGTTGCCGATTTGGTGTTTACGAAATACACTGTAGGTCGTTTCACGGATTAAGCCGGTATTTGCTGTGGCGATTTCTCCTTCTAAGCTGAATTCATAGTTAGTGGTGATTATGTTTTCGATCGAAAGATCCCGAATTAATTGGTGTATTTCGTTTTGATTGATTTGAGAGACGCAATCCGATATATAGGTTTTGAGTTCTCTTTCATTAATATGTTTTTCTCGAATTGCGTTAAGGAATATTTCCTCATACAACATAGGAAAAGGTTTTTGTCCATTTTCTAATGAGCTGACTTTATACTTTTCTTTGATGTTGTGTAGCAAATCACTCCAGCTTATTCCCGGTGAAATATTATTAATGTCGTTTCCGACTAATAAAGCAAACTTGTTCATTGTATTATAAATCAAGATTCACGCATGTAAAGTTAAATGACGATGTCGATCAATCGCATTTTTGGATGTAACATATAATCTATTGAATTTAGATTTCTCTCCTACGAATTTAATAAAAAATCGTAGGATTTATGTTAACTAGATTTGTGATGGTACTGTCGATGGTATTGTCTGCAGGGTTTGACTATTCGTAGGAAAATGAATGTGAAAAATGGTACCTTCATTCAATCTACTATCTACGGTGATTTTTGCATGTAGTCTTTCCACGATTCTTTTGACGATGGACAATCCAACTCCCGAACCGTCAAATTGGACCGCATTTGGTAGGCGATGGAAAATTTCGAAAATCCTTTCAGTATCTTCTGAAGAAATTCCAATACCATTGTCCCAGATTTTATAAACAACGATGTGTCCATGATCTTCACTATCAATACCAATCATAGGAGCTTCCTTGTTGCTGCTGTATTTTATGGCATTTCCTAAAAGGTTTAGAAACAATTGATAAATCAATGTTTTCTCACCATCAATAGGTAGTATTTTGCCTTTTTGAAAATGCAATTGATTAATATTATACCTGACTTTGCAGTCGTCGATAATGTTTTGAATAAAGCGCTCGGGATAGACAGGCTCATATTCAAAATTGTAACTTTTTGTACGGGCAAAATCAGCGGTTTTATCGAGCATATTGTTCATGAGCTGAATGGCTTCCATCATGTTTTTACCAGCTTTTCCTAGAAACTCCTGGCTCAGTCCAGGTCGATCACGAATCATTTGGGCTGTCATTTGTAAGGCTGCTAAAGGATTTTTTAGATCGTGACTCAGTGTATAACTAAAGGTTTCAAGGACATTGTTGATCTCTATCAATTTCTCATTGAGTGCTTGAATCTCTGTTATTTTTTTTAAGCAGGCCTCTTGAATAATGATGCTTAAGTTTTTTAAAAAATTGGTTTCTCGTTCTTTCCATTTAGGTGCGGTGCCACTGACAGTCTTTTTCCAGGCCTCGAACGATGTGCGTGGGGAGGGGAAGTTTATGGGCTTGCTAGGGTCGTAAATAAGTTCTTTTTTAGGTTGCCCTGCCCAAATTTCTTCAATTTTCAATTCCTCTCTAAAAAAGTAAATCTTAAAATCCAGCTTGCTCTCCAAGTCTATTTTTGCGATGCCAGGAAAATGAAAAGGCGTTTGGTTACCTTCCTGGGGCCCTGTAAAATCAGATTGCCAGAATAACTCGCTGTAATTATTGTTAATCAGATTGTTATCTACTTGTTGAATTGTATCCTGGTTGGGCGTTTTGCCTACAAGATGCCATTTATAACGGCTTTTGAAGGCAATGCCATCTGCCTTTAAAATGTTCATTAAACTTGAACCTAAACTTCCGATTACATTGTAGAGGTCGTGTTTTGTGAAAAGACGCTGTCTGATCTCAAATTCTATACTTTTTGTTTTTAGCTTAAAGTTGTTATCTGCAATTTGTTTATTTGCCAGAAAGTTGTTTACGGCATATTGGACAATAAATACGGAGAGATGTCTTTGTGCCAAATCAATGGTTTTTGGTGTTCTATTTTGACAGGCGACTAGTCCCCATAATTTGCCGTTAACAATAATCGAGAAACTCCCGCTCGCACGGACATGTGCATTGCGAAGGTATTGCAGGTGAATGGTTGACATGGCACGTATTCCTGTCATTGATAAGTCGAGTTGCTCGGGTTGAACACCAAGGATTGGGATCGGTATAGCATCTGTATCAGGGGTGACACGCGCAAAGATCTTCGTGTAAAGCAAACGTGCTTGTTGCGGAATGTCAAATTCGGGATAACGATAGCCCAATAAAGGGTCTAGTCCTCCAACAACATGTTCGGCTATGATTTTTCCGTCGCCGTTTTTCGAAAATTTATAGATCATGACACGGTCGTATCCTGTTACTGTATAGATATTTTCGGCTAATGCTTTCCAGATATCCCTACTTGCGTTTATATGTTGGGCATAGTGGTAGATATTCTTGAATTGATGCGATTGTGATTGATGCCTTTCTATCTCGATATAGATCTTATCGTCAAAAGGATAAATACTCAGGTAATGTGCCGTACCATTCAAATGGACATCTGAGACATATCTGTGTTTGAAAATTTCTACTTTATCCTGTAAGATCTGATCTAAATCGATCGGATGAGACAAATTAAGATCACTGATAAATTTTGAAAGGAGAAGCCCCTGATATATACTATGTGCAGGAAATCCTGTTTTTTCGTAATTTTCGCTCCAACCAATACAGTGATGGGATTTGTCAAATACAATAAGACAACCATAATTTTGTACATAACCACAGCGATGAATGGGTTCTTGATCGCAATTTAAAAAATGAGGGTCGTCCATACCAGCTAACTTACAAAAAAAAGATGTATTCTCACCATAATCTGCATAGAAGCAATATAGTGTAAATTGAAACCTCTGTAAAAAATGATTATGTCATTACGATGGGCGGATCAGTCAGATATGTTGTTTTTATTCGTCAAAAAAGGCTAGGCGAACCAACTTCCTAGCCTTCACGGTATAACTCATCCTATGCTATAACAAACAAACAACAAAGCAGTACAGGAAATGTTTGATGCCTCGTCAATGATGTGAGATCTGTTGTGATATGACTTGACAATGATATCACGGTCTTGGTAACATGTTCCCTCATAAATTTCAGTAATATTTTGTTGTGTTATTGTTTGCTTTTGAGGGTGATATGAAGAGTTGGTCCTGTTAAAATCACTTTTGGTGAACGCGTACACCGAAGAAAATTTTGTGTAATATTCGGTATCTGTAACCTACCGCTTACATCCAGCTAATAGTCCGTTCTGCGACAGAGGATCACACTTAACTTTGTATAAAAATAGAAGCTAAATGACGATTGATAAAATGTGTTTCCCTTTTTTAATACACAATGGCAATTTTTTTAGCATAGAAAAAGGTTAAGTCATAAAAAAAGTTCGGATATGGAAATTAAAGAAAACAAATTGATCGGTGTTTCTTATAGAGATACACCAAACAAAGGTGGAATTATTAAACCCGTTTATATTATTATGCACTACGATGGTGCATCCAATGCAACGAGTGCAATTGATTGGATGACTGATTCCCGGAGCAAGGTCTCTGCCCATCTTCATATCAGCCGTGTTGGTGTTATAACGCAATTGGCCCATTTTAATATTAAATGTTGGCATGCGGGCCTTAGTACTTGGGCCGGTCAAAGAGATTTGAATAATTGTAGCATTGGAATTGAATTGCAAAATAAGGGTACGGAGAGCTACACCGAAAAACAGATCAATGTTGCGATAGCTGTGTGTAAAACAATTGTCCGTACTTATTCAATTCGGGAGATTTTGGGGCATTCGGATATTGCGCCTGGAAGAAAGGAGGATCCAGGGATACAGTTTCCCTGGGAAAAATTTAAACCGTTAACAAAAGGAAGTTATAATGGAATTACTTGAGATTTTGGAGAAATTGATTATCCCTGTAGTGACAGCTGTAGGGGGGTATTTTGTTGGAAGGCCCAAGCAGCAAGCTGAAGTGGAGGCAACAAATGTTGAGAATGCCGGAAAGGTAATTGAAAAATGGGAAGGATATGCCAATAGATTAGAGAAAGATATTGAGCAATTACGGACGATCATCGAAGATCTTAATGAAGGGTTACGTTTGGCAAATGACGAACGTACGTCTTGCGCTAAGACCTTAGCGGATTTGCAAGTGAAATATGATGATCTCATGAAACTTCATAATAGGTTACAGATTGAATTAAAGCGCGTTAAAAATGAAGAATACACTACAGATAATCGCACTGCTGCTACTGGTTAGCAGCTGCGGTTTGTTTAGAAAGGTTGAGAAAACCAAGGGATCACAAGAGTTTGGTGTCAAAGAGAAAAATACCAATTATGCTACTATAGCACAGAACACGGAACATATACAAATTGTTCGATCAGATAAAGAGGTTTTGGTAACAGATGAATATGTGATGCAAATTGAAGGTGAAGGGATCCAGATTATGCAGGATGGTGCTGTTCAGCTACGTAAGGGAAAAGTCTATACTAAAAAGGAGCATTATTCTGAAAAGCTGCAGCTTGAGAGTGGGTTCGATACCAATTGGAAAGCTCAGAAGGTAGAAAGTCGTCAACAAATTGAAACGAAAATGGAGCTACGCAAAGCACAATCAAAAGAGGTTTCAAAACCAGCGGTGTCAAGCCTTCTTTATTTTTTAATGGGTTGCGGTGTATTGGTCGGTTTTATTATTTGGTGGATAAAGAAACGTAAGTTTGTTGAGTCTTGGTAGTTTCCGATTAAAAAATGTTACTATTATTTTTAATGAAATTCAGATAAGAAGCACAAAATAGTCCTTGAGTATTTAAAATTCAAGGACTATATTTTTGGAACCGGGCAGAATTGCCGAATTAGCAGAGCAGGTGTGATTGTACAAATAATACTAAACCCCATCGAAATGCCTGTCAATAAGGTAATAATTGGCAATCTGTTTAATTTCCTTTTTGAAATCACGATAGAGGTCAAATTGATTACAAGCACAGATGATAGATTTCTGTAATGTGTCATTATTTATTTTTAAATAAGGGCCAAGTTCCTTATATATGCTACTTTTTACTTTTGTTTTCAGATTATCTAATTTTTCCGGCTGAAAAATACGTAGAACAACGGCGATAGCTTTGTAACGATGCTGAATATCCTTATAATTGATATATTCACCCATAATCTGTTGAGAAGGTATACCCACAAATTGACAATAGCAGTCAATTACTTGACTGATTTTGGAAAGGTCAGATTCATATATCTTATCGATGGATTTTAGTATTTCAGGATGATTTTCTTTCAAGAAACTCATGATGAATGAATAATATAGTGAGTTCATACCTTGTGAGCTATTTTTGTCGGTTATTGTACTGCTTTCTTCTTTTTTTAAATTACTGTTGTGTTTTTGTCGTTGATGATAATCTACTGCGTAAACAATGTGCTGTCTAGGATGTTGTGTCATGAGCTGTTCCATTTTCTTTTTATCTTTAAGTATGAACTGATTCTAGTCTCGCTAATTGCAAATCCAGTGAATAGCTAATTTACTTACTACCCTGTCCGTCTATTCTATGAATTTAATATAGTCTATTGATGTTAAACAAAGTTAAACAAATTTGTTAATCAAACAAGTTTATTCGAAGCTTATTTTTACTTTTTATATGGAAATATAAACTTATTTGTTTAACTATAATTTATTGGTAATTAGGTTTTTATTGTTTTATTTTGATTGTCTGTTTGTTTAGGTTTAATAAGTTGTGTAACTTAGTGTCAGATTGTTATATATTTGTGTAACATTTGTTAAATACCCGATCGACTATGGAAACTTATCCAAATAATAACTTTGAAGTTTTACGCTTGGAGATGCGTGTTACTAACCGTGAATTCGCGTCTTTATTGGGGGTACGCGAACAGGTGTACTCGCGTATTAAAAAAGGAGAGTATCCTATTGGACTTACGATGAAAACACGTATTCAAGCGGCTTTTCCTCAGGTTCAGTATGACTGGTTGGTGTATGGAAAAGGTGAAAGAGTGGAGATAACTCCTTTAATGCACCCCGACACGATAGCAATGCTTAGTATTGGTAACGGTAAGTCAATAGGGTATTTTTCGGAGGACGTCAAGTTTATTGACGAAAATAAGAATAATATATTTTTTGAAGTTTCCCCAGGACGATATTTGATGCAGACAAAACTTGTGACAGAGAAAGCTAAAGCGGGGTATTTGTCAGGCTTTTCTGATGCTGAATATATGGACGATTTACCGGCACATTTTATTACGGTCAATGAGTTCCATAAAGGTGCCTATCGTTCTTTTGAAGTTAGTGGTGATAGTATGACCGATGGAACCGATGCAAGTGTATTGGACGGCGATATTGTGACGGGACGTTTAATTAAAAGGGAGTTATGGCAATCAAAATTTCATACCCACAAATATCGTTATTGGGTTGTTGTACATAAATATGAAGGAGTTATTATCAAAGAAATTGCTCATCATGATGTCAATAACGGAATTCTTACCCTTCGTTCGCTAAATACTGATAAAACAAGATACCCGGATTTTGAAGTAAGTTTAGATGATGTTGACCAAATTTTTAATGTTGTAGATATTAGCCGTTCGCTTTAGGAACAGCCTAACTCAGAATATGATCGTTTTGATGGTTCGTCTTTTCATATCAACGTTTATAGGTGGACCTTTTTGTTTAGGCTATAGGTGCGATAAATTAATCCAATCCCCCCGCTATTAAATTGAAAGTTCTCCGTATCAAGTCTTTACGTTTTTGCTAAAAAATATAGAAATAAAAACTAA